>JAKAHU010000321.1 GCA_021825385.1 Chloroflexota bacterium
GCCACTCGTCGTCCTGCTCGGCGAGGATCATGCCGACCAGGCGCAGGACCGAGGCCCGCGTCGGGAAGATCCCCACGACCGCGGTCCGGCGCTTGATCTCCTTGTTCAGGCGCTCGATTAACCGGCCATCGGGGGCGTGTCAAGCACACCCGCCGATTCCGGCTCGTTTTCGAGACGGCCAAGGTGTCCCTCGAGGCTCTCGATGACCCGCCCGTGACGCTCGACCTCGCTTGTCCAGCCACGCCGTTGGGCGTCGGCCTGGAGCTCCCGGATGTCGGCCAGCTGCGAGCGGAGAGCGGGGACGAACGCCGGCGCCGGGACGAAGTTGTCGCACGTCTCGCAGACGTTGGCGTAGGGGCAGGCCTCGGCGGCCAGGTGACGCGAGCAGAACCCCGTCGCGACCCGGGTCTTGAGGAACTCCGACGCGATCCACTCGACCTTCTCGGGCACGATCGGTCGGCCGACCGGGGCGACCGGCAGCGAGCGGCGAACCTTGCCGATCGCCGCGTCGTAGCCGGCCCGCAGGGTCGGGCTCGCGAGGGTCGCGTAGCGGAGGGTCATCTCGGGCGTCACGTGACCGAGGAGCGCCATGAGACCCTGAAGGCTCATCCCGACGTTCGCGAGCTCGGTGGCGTAGGTGTGGCGAAGCTGGTGCGGGGTCACCCGGAGCGGCACGCCGCCGGGGCCGGTCAGGCCGGCGGCGGTCGCTGCGGCGGTGAGGCCCGACCGGACCTGCCAGGGTCCCAGACGATGACCTCGCTCGGCGAACAGGAAGTCGGTTGGGCGGCCGGTTCGAGGGTGGGGCTGCGGCCGCTGTCGACCGCGGCCGGCGGCCCAGGCGTCGAGGAGCTCGACCGTGCCCGGATCGAGCGGCACCAGCCGCTCCGTGGCGAGCTTGCCGAGGGGGACCCGCAGCCAGCTCCCGGTCGCGCCATAGTCGACGACGCAGTCGAGCTCGAGGTCGAGGCACTCGCCCAGGCGCAGTCCCGCTCGGCGCAGGAGCGTGATCGCGGTCCGGGCGAACGGGTCGGCGAGCCGCTCCACCGCGGCCATGAGCGCCCGATCGACGTCCGTGGCGAGCGCCCGTGGCAGCGGTCGCGGGAGGCGCGGCACGTCCGAGGCGAAGACGAGCCGCCGGGCCGGGCGCTCGGCCCAACCCCAGAGGGTGATGTCGTCGAGGAAGTTGCGCAACGACAGGACGGCCTCATGCGCCACCGAGGTCGAGACCGCCTGCGGGCGGGCCAGCCGTCCGCGCCAGGGTCGGGTCCGGTTCCAGACGAGGAAGCCCTCCACGTGGCGCCGCTCGAGCGCCCGGAGCGAGGCGATCTCCGGATGGCGCGCGCCGAGGTACTCGCCGAAGAGGATCAGATCATTCGCGAGCCCCTCGAGCGACGAGCGGGCGAGGACCGCCGAGCGGGCCTCGACGTAGGCGAGCATCGCGCGCCGCATCTCGGCCGCTGGCACGGCGGTGAAGCGCTCCGCGAGCGTCGCGACAGCGTAGGCACGCCGCGGCGGCGCAGCGAGAATCCCGAGCTCGTAGAGGAGGACCCGGATGCTGAAGAGGCGCGCGCTGTAGCTGCGGCGGCTCCAGCGGGTCGCGGCAGGCGACGCCTCAATTGCCGAACGAAAGCCGTCGAGGTCGGCCTCGCTGAGCTCGTCGAGGCGCTTGCCTGACCAGACCAGCACGAGCGGCAGGCATTCGCGCACGACGTCCCTCGTCCAGTTGGGCTGCCAGCCGAGGCGCGCCGCGACGCTCCGGGCCTGCTCGAAGTCGACCCGCCAGTAGCGTTCGGCGGTCAGCCCGAAGCCGCCCTGGTTCTTGGCCAGGAGCAGGTCGATGTCGAGGCGGATCGTGCCCTCGCAGGCGAGATACGACAGGAGCGGCCAGGCCCGGATCCGGCGCAGATCGGCGAGGCGAGCGGGCACCGGCCGGGCCAGCCACGCGTCGAGATCGGGATGGGCGACCAAGAACGCCCGGGCCGTTCGGAGTCGATCCCGGAGCGCCCTGTCGGTGACGCCGAGCGTCGCACAGAAGCGGGCGTAGCCTGAGAGCAGGTCGTGGTCGGCCTCGATCGCGAACCGGGGCACCGGGCGGCTCATCGGCCGATCGCCGCCCGCGCCGCGGCGTACTCGACCGCCAGATGGTCGGCCGACAGATGGACGTAGGCGGCGGTCGTCTCGGGGCTGGCGTGACCCATGAGCTCACGCAGCACGAGCAGATCGATCCCGGCCGCGGCGAGCTCGGTGCCGTAGGTATGGCGCAGTCGATGTGGCCGCACTCGGACGGCACCGGAACGGTCCCGGTGATGACGGAACAGGCTCCGCAGGCCGGCCTCGGTGAGCGGCCGACCGGCCGTCGGGCCGCGCAGGACGACGAAGCACTCGGGCGTGGTGATCCCCGGCGGGCGCTCCTGGCGCAGGTACGCCGCGAGCTCGGTGAAGAACGCTCGATCGATCGGCACGACCCGCTCTCGCCCACCCTTGCCGATCACCCGCACCCGGTGGCGGCCCTGGTCGACGTCGGCGAGGCGCAGACCGCGGACCTCTCCGGCCCGCAGCCCGCCCAGGACCATCGCCCAGACGATGGCCCGGTCCCGATGGGTGGCGAGATCGGCGAGGAAGGTCCCGACATCGGCCGGGTCAAGCGATTCTGGGAGCTGGCGAACCTGGCGGACGAGCCGGCCGCCGCCCCGTGCCCGGCCCGGTCCGAGATGACCCAGTGGCCCGCGGGCCTTCGGCCGCAGGCCGGCTCCACGTCGCGGCGCCGGCACGGGGTTCGAGGGCCGGGCGCCGGCGAGGACCTGGTGCTCGAAGAACGCCCGCAGCGCTGCGACCCGGCGGTTGACCGAGGCCGGTGCGGCGCCGCCGCGCGAGCCGAACGCGACGACGGTGCCCGTCCGGCGCCGCGGTGGACGCTGCCAGTCGAGCCAGTCGAAGACGTCGGTCGGGACGAGATCGGCGAGGGCGATCCGGCGCTCGATGACGAAGCGGGCGAAGTTCAGCAGGTCGTACGCGTAGGCGCGGACTGTCGCCGGCGCGAAGGCTCGCGCCTCGAGGTGGCCGAGAAAGTCGTTCGCGGCCCCGATGCCCGCCCAGTCACCGGCCAGCCGATACCCGCCCGCCTGCCGCTCGACCCGCATGCCCAACGCCCACCTCCGCTTGGTCCGGTCGCCATCATGGCCGGCCGGGAGGGCGGTCTGCTCGACCGTCAGGCTGCCCTGGCCGATACCTCCGTCCATGGCCGGTTAACGGATAGCGGGTTCGTGCTGCGGATCTGGCGCCGGTGGGGCTCGGGGAAGGCGAAGTGGGCGAGCAGGCCCGCCTCGGCGGAGGTCAGCAGCTCGGCCACAGCCGGGAACCGCGGGCGCAGGCTGTCGAT
>JAKAHU010000063.1 GCA_021825385.1 Chloroflexota bacterium
ATTGCCCGTGGGAATGGCCGGAGGGCGGAGCGCCGCGGGAGGCACGAGCGCCGCGGGAGGCACGAGAAGCTCGAACGCGCTCGCTCTCGCGCAGGCATTCGACCGCCTCCGCCGGGCCCCGCAACGGCGTGGTCGTCGACCCACGACGGCAGGACGCTCCGGCCCACCGGTCGCTCGCCCAGACCCTTCGGTTCTCGGCTGCCGGCGGGTCGTTGCACCGTGACGCGGAGCCCGCCATCGGCCCGGGGGGTGAGGGTCAGGGTTCCGTCGTGTGCTCGGGCGATGCTCTTGACGATCGCCAAGCCGAGGCCGACACCGGCGTGGTCGGTGTGGATGCGTTTGGTGCCACGCTGGAACGGTTCGGTGAGAGTCGAGACCAGCCCTCGAGTGAGCTCCCGGCCCGCGTTTTCGACCGTGAGCATGACCGACTCGGGGAGGACCGCAGTGTTGATCTGCACGCTGCCGTGTTCGCGGAGGTTGTGGACGGCGCTCGAAGATGGCCGTCTGGCCTGGACGCAGGACACGCCGAGCGGCCAGGGCGCTGCCGTCGGGTCGCGGATCTGGTCGGCGGACATCGCCACGCTTGCCGCCCGGGCGGTCTCGCCCGGGCCAGGGCTCGGCACCGAGCAGCATCAGGAGTGGCCGGCATCGGGCGATGGCATCGTGACCTGGGGCAGCGAGCGCCTCTCACAGGCTGACCCGCAGGTCGACGGCGACCGCCTGGCTGCCTGGTCGCTCTCGCTTGCGCACGCGGTGGAGCTCCTGCCGAGTCCGGTCGCGACCTGTTGGGCGTCGGTGGAGGGTTGGATGGTGTGGGCGAACGACCATGAGGACCCGCAGACAGTGTCAGGAACCCCAATTCAAGCGCTCAACCTCCCGTAGCGCCCATCGGTTTGTCGGGCTGCGTCCAGCCACGTTGGTGGGCGTCGATGAGGAGCCCATGCCACACGGGCATCTGGGTTAGCGCCTCCCGTGCCGAGCTCAGCGTCGAGGTGGTCCGTCTGGCTCGGGCAGGCCGAACAGCGGCGGCAGTCGCCTGCTGAGCGGCGAGCGGCCAAGCCGCGGCTGACAGGGCGTCAGGCACCCTCCACGGTCAGGCCCATGGCGCGCGCGGCGTCGGCCTGGCGCCGGTCGAAGGTCAGTACCACCAGGGGCCGCGGCAGCCGGTCGGCCGCGGCGAGATGCAGGGCGTCGAGGGTCCGCACCTCGTGCCGGCAGCCCAGCTCGGCGGCCCGCTCGAGGCAGGCCGGGTCCACCGGCACCACGTGGCATCGCTCCCAGTCCTCGCGGAGGTTGGCCCTCACCGCCGCCCCCAAGGCCGCGCTCTCATTCGACTCGAAACCCAGCCGGCAGAGGGTGACCTCCGCCTCGGTCCGCGCCACCGCGGAGACGACCCACTCGGGGTCCTCGCCCATCCGCCGGAGGACCAGCGCGGTGCCGTCCTCCTCGACGTACCGCTTGACGAGCGCCGAGGTGTCGAGGAACAACATCAGCGGTCGCGGAGCTCCGCGAAGGTGTCCGCGCTCGACCGCCCCGACGGGGAGCGCACCGGACTCGGCGGGGGCGGCGGGGTCCGGGCCCGGGCGGCCACCACGGCGCCGGTCGCGATCAGCTCGTCGAGGGTGACGGCTCCGCCAGCGGCGCTGACCGGCCCGATCTCGGCGGCGGGCACGCCGTCGACGGTGATGACCAGCCGCTCGCCCGCGCGCGCCCGCCGGACAACGCTGCTCGCCTGGTTCCGGAGTTCCCTCACCGCGATCCGCTGCATGCGTTCACTGTAGCACATGGACTACGGCCGGCCGACCGCAACGGCCCGTGAGGAGTCGAGAACCCGAATCCGAGCCAAGCCTGCCTCAACAACACGCCGATCTGTGCCTGCTGCCCCTCGTCCCGCGTGCGCTTGTCCGCCTCATCGTTGGGAACAGCGGCGACGGAGCCAAGGGACTTTGGATCCTCGTCCGCTGGCCCCAGCTCTGGGTGCTGTGGCCATCCGCCGGACCGCCGAGGCTCACGCCTCCTACCACTGCTGCCCGCACCATCGCGTCCGTGGCGTAGGCGTCGAAGTCCAGGCCGTCGGTGAACTCCGCGATGAGCGCCGCGGCCCGGCGTATGTCGTGCAGGTGGGCCCTCGGCTCACGCGGCATACAGCAGCGTCCTCGTCTGCTCGATGTCGGCCCTCATGCACGGGTTGCGACGGCGGAGAGCGCCATGAGGTCGACGTCGCTCCGGCCGGGGTCGAAGTCGGCGCGCGCGGCCGACCCGAACAGGAAGAGGCGGCGCCCGCGGTACCGGCGGCACAGTTCCCCGAGCGCGGCGCATGCGAAGAAGCCCTCCTCTCGATGAGGAGGGCTCGAACAGGATGTGCTGGCGATGGTCGGGGCGAGAGGGCTAGGGCCCGCACTCGACGGGTGAACGCCCGGATCGTGGCAGCACACCCCGAAAGGAGCACGGAGGCCTACGACAGGTTGCCGACCAGCACGTAGCACGCCAGCGCCACGCAGGTGAGCACGGCCATCAGCATCGAGGCCCCTGTCTCGCCGGTAGTCGCGAACCTGGCGCCGGACATCGTCGCCAAGACGAGGCAGGCCAACCCGGCCAGGGCCAGCACCGCCACCAACCAGCGGCGCGCCGCAAGGGTACTGACCGCCATGGTGAGCCCTCCAACGATCAGCAGGAGGCCCAACGAGGCGTGGATCGTCAGCGCCACGGGCCCATCGCTGATCGCCTTGACAATCGCCGTCAGAATCCCGGCGCCGTGATCACCCGACGGGATGGCAACGACAGGTTCACGACCTGGCCAAGGAGAGACTCCAAGATGAGCGCCAGTGACATCCCGAGCGCCCGTCCTCGAATGCCGATCCCCCTGCGGACCGGCGCCCGGCTCCCGAGGTCCATCGACGTCGCGGCGTCAGCCACAAGTCACCTCCAGCAGTTGGTCAGCTCTCGCACAGTCCGTCCGCGGACCGCGACCGGACCATCTTCTTCGCGAGATCGCGCCGTACGCTGGCCACCCCGGCGGTGCTCGGACCACCCTAGTCCTCGTGTCGGCGTCCGCCGACGCGAGGGGTGCCCGGGCTCGCCCGCCCGGCGACCGGGCTCGCCGGCGAGGTAGGCGCGCACCGTCGCGCGATCGCGCCCGAGATGGCGGGCGATGGCCGAGATCGACCAGCCTCGGCCCGGCGAGTGCGTGGGCCTCCACGTCTTCTCCCTGTGTGAGCATGGGCCGGGGCTCCACCTCCGCTGCTGGCGTCGAACACCTGCAGCATCGGCTGGGGCCCCGCCGCGTTGTTGGACCAGACCGTCAGCGCGGCCCGATCCCGGTCCTCACAGCTGGGGAGTTTCGGTGATCAACACTGGGGAGATTCCGCTGATCGGCAACAGCAGCGGCGCGTCCACGAGCCCTGTTCGACAGCGCGTTGATCTCGGCGGTTGGGTTGTGGACGCGACGAGAACCGATGATCCCAGATTGCGTCTCCCGGGCGAGCTAGTGCTCGGCCGGAACCGGTGCCGCATTGGCGGCGACGTCAGCGGAACGACGACGACCGGGTACGAACAGGCTGAAGGCGAGGCCGAGCAACATGAACGTCGCGGCGGCGAAGGCGGCGGTCTGCGCGGCGCCCGCGAACGCCGAGCTGACGGCAGACTCGATCACCGGCCGTACGGTGGTTGGCACGCGGGGATCGGCCAGGATCTGCGGCAGGGCTTGCCCGTAACTCGCCTGAACCGTGTCTGCGACGGACGTCGCGAGTTGTTGCTGCGCCGCGGTCGGCAGGCCACTCGCGGCGAGGTCCGTTGCGAGCCGATCGTGAGTCCCGGTACCGAGTCCGACCGCCAGAACGGTACCCAGGATGGCAAGGCCCATGGCGGTCCCAATCTGCCGCAGGACGCCCGTGCCACCCGCGGCGGCCCCCGACTCACTCAGCGGGACATCCGAGAGGGCCACATTGGTCAGCTGCGCGACGGCGAGCCCGGTGCCGGCGCCGTAGATCGCCAGCGGCATGACGAACGCCCAACCGGAGACATCCGGGGAAAGGATCTGGCTGATCCAGAGCATGCCCACGGCTTCGAGCACCATCCCACTGGCAACGACGACCTTCGCGCCCACCTTGAGGGCCAGGGCTCCGGCTGATGGGCCGGCGATGAACGAGCCGACCGAGACCGCCACGAGGAACAGGCCTGTCTCGAAGGCGGAGTAGCCGCGCATCCCCTGGAGGAAGAGGGGCAGGAAGAACAGCAGGCCGTACTCGCCCATCGAGAGGACCATGACGGTCAGGCTGCCGAACGCGTAGCCGCGGTGGCGGAGCATCCCGAAGCGGAACAGTCCGCTCGTGTCGCCGCGGCGCTCCCGAAGGAGCTCGCGCACCGTGAACAGGAGCAACGAAGAGACGGCGACGATGAACCCGACGGCGACGATGCTCAGCGGCGCGTCGGGCGGCCAGTGGATCGGGCCGAGATCGAACGCCGCTGCCGGGGTCCACCAGCCATACTTGCTGCCCTCGATGAGGCCGAACACGATGCCCCCAAACGCGACGGCCGTGAGCACGGCACCGAGCACATCGAACCGCCGCTCGGCGTGGTCGTCGCGCGACTCCCGAACCCAGTGCAGCGTGCCGAGGATCGCGATCGCCGCCACGATCGGGTTGATGCCGAATGCCCAACGCCAGGTGGCGTTGGTCGTCAGCCAGCCGCCCACGGCAGGACCCAGGGCGGCGACGCCGCCGATGACCGAGCCGTAGATGCCAAACGCGACCCCCCGGTCACGGCCCTGAAACTCCGCCGACACAATCGAGAGGGTGGTCGGCGAAATGGCCGCTCCGCCGACACCCTGCAGGATGCGCGCGGCGATGAGCGCGCCGCCGCTCGGCGCGAAGGCGGCGAGGACCGACGCGCCGGCGAAAACGACGAGGCCGCTGATGTAGACACGTCGCCGGCCGACGAGATCACCGAGCCGGCCGAACGTGACGAGGAGCGCCGCGAAGACGAGGGCATAGATCGAGTTGACCCACTCGACCGTCGTGTAGTCGATCCCGAGGTCCTTGATGATCGTGGGGATGGAGACGCTGATGATCGAAAGGTCCACGACGATCATCGCCACGCCGAGACTGAGCATCGCCAGGCCGTACCAGCGCGCCCTGCCGCCTGTTCTCACCTGAGGTCATTCCTTTCCGCGAGGCCGACGGCTGTCGCTTGCGGCGGACGGTCCGGCCCGGTATGCTTTTTGCTAGACAGACGTCTTGCCGTATCGTCGATCGACTGAATAGTCTGTTATGCAGACAGTCTAGTGGACAGCACAGCGATGTCAAGCCCCGATCTCCTGGAACCGCCCGCTTCGATCCCCACCGAACGACGCACCCTGATCGAGGAGATGGGCCGCGCGGTGCGGGCGCAGCAGAACGCGATCGATGCCTTCGACGAGGCGGCCGCGGCAACCCTCGGGCTGAGCCGCTCAGATCTGCGCGCCCTCGACGTCCTTCAACAGCGAGGACGCCTGACCGCGGGCGAACTCGCGCAGGCTGCCCGCGTCAGCCGCGGGGCGATGACAGGGCTCGTGGACCGGCTGGAGTCGGCGGGCTTCGTTCGTCGGGTGCACGACACACAGGACAGACGCCGGATCTTCATCGAGCTCTCGGATGACGGGATCGAGCGCGCCCTCAAGGTATACGGTCCAGTCGCAGCCCGCGGCTGGACAGCGGCGGAGGGGCTCACCGACGACCAGCTCCGGCTGCTGCGCGACGTGGCCCTCCAGAGCCGCGACTTCTACGAAGCGCAGACGGCACGACTGCTCGAGGCGAGCTGAGCGGGCTCGTCAGACGTCGACGCCGACGAGATTGGAACGTCTGTCCTTGATCGGGTCGAGAGGGCTGGGCGCGACACGTTGCGGGTGGACGTCCGGATCGTGTCTCGTCGGCTTCAACGCCATCTGGTCGCCGCCTGAACCTTCTACCCTGCGCGGATCGGCCGCGCCTCCGTGAGCCGCACTGTCTACGGGTGTAGACTGGCGGGCGTGAGCCCCATCGTGCGGACCGAGGACCTCGCCGACGCCCGTGCCCTCGCGGAGCTGCTGAAGCTCTCGCATCCCAACAGCGTCAGCACGTACCTGCGCCGCTATCCCGACATGCCGCGCCCGGTGCTCGACCTCGGCCCGGGACGACCGCGCCTCTGGCTGCGCCCCGACATCGTGGCCTGGGCGGGCGCCCGCCGACGGTGACCGAGGGTCTCCGCGCGGGGGCGGTCTGCTGGTGTGGCAGCGGCCGACGCTACGGCCGGTGCCACGCGGCGCAGCTGCTGCGACCCGGCAGGGTGAGCCCTCGCAGACCAGCCCCCGAGGCTATCCCCCTGCCCGACTATGCGGCGAGCGGGACACCTGGCGCGCGGAATGAGCCGCTGGTCAAGTCGGCCGACATGATCGCCCGCCTCCGTCGCGCCGGCCGGATCGCCGCGGAGGTGCTGGCCGAAGCCGCGAGCCATGTTGCGCCCGGGGTCACGACCGACGAGCTCGACCGCGTCGTTCACGAAGCCTGCCTGGCGCGCGGGGCGTACCCCAGCCCCCTGAACTACCGGGGCTACCCGAAGTCGGTGTGCACGTCGGTGAACGAGGTGATCTGTCACGGCATCCCCGACGATCGGCCACTGCGCGGGGGCGACATCGTCAACGTCGACGTGACGTGCTTCGTCGACGGCGTCCACGGGGACACGAACGCGACGTGCGTCGTCGGCACCACGAACGAGGCGGCCCGCCGGCTCGTGCAGATGACGCACGAGTGCCTTCAGCTGGGCATCGGCGCCGTGCAACCCGGGCGACCCCTCTCGGACATCGGTCGGGCCATCGAGCGACACGCCGCCGCGGCGGGCTACGGCGTCGTGCGCGAGTTCGTGGGCCACGGGATCGGCGGGCTCTTCCACGCAGCGCCGATCGTGCCGCACTATTTCGATCCCGGCGCCACCACCGTCATGCGCCCCGGGATGGTCTTCACCATCGAGCCGATGATCACGCTCGGCACGCCCCGTCCCCTGCTGTGGCCCAACGGCTGGACGGCGGTCACCGCCGACGGCGGGTGGAGCGCGCAGTTCGAGCACACGGTCCTCGTCACCGGGGCAGGCGCCGAGGTGCTGACGGAGACGGACGGCGAAGAGTAGATGCCTGCCGGGGCGCTTGGAGGAAGCATGCCTCGCTAGAGCTGGACATGGAGCGCCGTCTGCTCGGCGAGCAAGCGGATGTTCAGGTGTCCCGATGCCGTCCTGGCCGTCCCAGGAGGGGATCTCGCTCGGGCGCTCCGGGCAGTGGGTGTCGAGACCTGATCACCCTAGGTTCTCCGAAACGCGCCAGCGTCAAGTGAATCCCAACGGTGCAGGCGTTACCGACGCTCCATGGCCAGGCTGGCGCCGATGCCAATGAGGACGAGGCCGGAGACCTGCTCGAGACGTCGGCGCAGGCCGACCCGGGCGAAGGCGCGCCGGGCGTGATGGACGAGCGACACGAGCCCCAGATACCAGGCAGCGTCGACCGTCACCCACACCATCCCGAGCAAAAGGATCGTGGGCAACATCGGCGCGCCCGAGGGAACGAACTGGGGCAGGAACGAGAGGGCGAAGACGGCCGCCTTGGGGTTCGCGGCCTCGGTCAGGAGCCCGACGCGGAAGGCCCGCCACCCCGACGTGTCGCCCGCGGCCGTCTCCGCGGCCGCCTCGGCGGCCGATGCCTCCCGGGCGCGGCGCAGCGACTGCACGCCGAGGGCCACGAGGACGATCGCGCCGCCGATGCGGAGCGTCGTGTAGGCGACCTCCGAGACGGCGAGCAGGGCCGACAGACCGAGCGCGGTCGCGACCGACCAGCCCAGCAGCCCGATCTGGCTGCCCGCGATCGTCAGCAGGGCGGCGCGCCGGCCGGCGCGCAACACCTGCCGCAGGATGACCGCGGTCGTGGGTCCCGGAGCCATGGCCAACAGCAAGGTCGCGCCGATGAAGGCGAGCAGGATGGACGCCATCGGCCGATGATAGCGAGCGCGCTGGCGGCGCGCCCTGTGGCCGGCGTCTCCACCCTGGCCGTCACGCGCCGGGGATCACCCGAGCCGTGGCCAGCGTTCACTTCAACGAGTCGCAGTGGGTCGCACCGAAAGGTGGTCCCCGACGGCAGTCCGGACCATCGTGCTCAGCGATCCCCTCGCTGCGACCGCCCCAGCAGGAGGTGCTAATGGTCCTGCGGGGAGCCCGGGAGCGTCTGGCCGGCGCGCTGCGCCTCGCTGCGACCGCCCCAGCAGGAGGTGCTAATGGTCTGGCGACCACGACGAGGACTTCACTTGTCCGGGGGCTTGTCCGCGATCCTCTTGCGCATCGCCAGGCCGTAGGACTCATACCCGAGGCGCTCGTACAGGCGAATGGCGCCGGCGTTGGCCGACGACGTGGTGAGGCTCATCATCGAGCGGCCCTGGTTCGTGGCCCAGCTCTCGGCGAACTGCATGAGGGCGGTGCCGATCCCTTGATTGCGCCTGGACTCTCGAACGCTGATCCCGACGTGAGCCGTGGGTGGCATCTGCAGGATCGCACCGGACGTCGAGGGAACGTCGAGGCGGAGCTCCAGCAGCCCTACGATCTCGCCATGCTCCTCGGCCACAAACGTCGTGGCCTCGGCGTCCGCGAGCTTGGCCCGGATCCGCTCGACGGCTTCGACCTCCGACGGCTCGCGATGGATCAGGGGGTCGATGGCAGCGTGGTGGCGCCCGCTCTCCACGTAGACCTGGGCGAGGCCGGCCACGTCGTCGACCGTCGCCAGTCGGATGTTCACAGGCCGGCTGCTCCCCGCGTGTGACTCTGGGTGCGACGCATCGTAGCGGTGCTGGAGATCGGGCGCGGCGAGCGAGCACCGCGGCCTGACGGCGGGACCGACACGCCGGGCGAGTGGTTCCGGCTCGTCCACCCCGGCGCTCGACCATAACCAGGTCCGTCGCCAGCTCGACGACTACTTCGCCGGCACCCGGCAGGCGTTCGATCTGCCGGTCGAGCTGGTCGAGGGCAGCGACTTCCAGCGCTCGGTCTGGAGCGCGCTCGCCGCCATCCCGTCCAGGGCGACGATCACCTACGGTCAGCTGGCCGAGCGTGTCGGCCGTCCCGGGACCGCCCGGGCCGTCGGCGGCGCCGTCGGTCGCAACCCCATCCCGATCGTCCTTCCATGCCATCGTGTGATCGGCGCCGACGGCAGCCTCGCCGGCTTCGGCGGCGGCCTCGACGCCAAGCGCGCCCTGCTCGAAGCGCCGCGTGACGGCGGCCCGCGACGGCGAGCCGGGCACGCTCAGGCCGACACGTCGGTCGCTCCCCTGGCAGGCCTCGTTCGCGCTCCTGGCGGCGAACTGGGGCTGCTCGTTCTGGTGGATCAAGCTCGGGGACGCGATGCTGGCGCCGGTCCAGGTGGCCTTCGCCCGGGTCGCCATCGGGGTGTGGAGCGGGCTCGGCGGTGGCGAGTTGCCTGGCGCGGCGGCCTGCTTCGGGGCGGTCTGCAGCTACGGTCTCGCCCTGCCGACCCTGCGGAGGCACCTGACCGGCCTCCCCGACGGGACGCTTGCCCTGACGACGGGCCAGATCGTGCGGACCGCCACAACACAGCCGCGGCGCCGTGTCGCTCGCCCATGGCTGGGTGGAGCACTCGACCGTGGCGCGCCTATTCCGCGCCGGGCGTCGCGATCGCTGCCTGTCTGCGCGCTTGACCGCTCGGCTGTCAGCTGGGACGTCCCGTCCGCGGGACGTCCCGTCCGCGGCCCCTGGCGCGCTGCCGCAGACCGATGTCCCCTCATGGGTGGAGCACGATCCGGCCGCGGACAGTGCGCGCCTCGACGAGGCGGTGAGCTTGGGCAGTGTCGGCCAGGGTCATCGTGGAGGCGATCCGCGGTTTGAGCCCGCCCGCCGCGAGGCGCTTGTTGATTAGCGCAGCAGCCGCCGCGAGATCGCTGACCAAAGCGTCGCTGATCACGAACCCCACGAGGCGTGCGTCACGTTGGAAGAGCGCGCTGACCGGCAGTGGCACGCGCGCGGTCCCCGCCATGAGCACGATCCTGCCGCCCTTCGCGAGCACCTCGAGGGCCGCTGCGAAATCGTGATGGCCGGAGGTGTCCAGGTACACGTCGACGCCCTCGGACGCCGCCTTGGCGACGGCTGCGGCGCCGTCCTGGTAGTCGACCACCGCCGATGCGCCAAGGGCCGCACAGTCATCGAAGTCCTCGGGCCGCGCGCTGGCGATGACCCGCGCGCCGGCAGCGGCGGCCAGCTCGATCGTGGCTCGACCCACGTTGCCCGCCCCGCCTCCGACGTAGACGGTCTCGCCCGGTTGGAGATTGGCATGCCGGAACAGCGCCAGGTAGGCCGTGGCGGCGGGGTGGAACACCGCGACGGCCGCGTCCGCCGACACCGCGTCGGGGAGGTGGTAGCAGCGGTCGGCGGCAACCACGACGTAGTCACTGAACGAGCCCTGCCGGCCCCCGTGCCCGAGGCTGTTCGACCAGACGCGGTCACCGACGGCGAAGCCGGCCGCACCGGGCCCGGCGACCACGACCACGCCCGCGACATCGCGCCCGACAATGAACGGAAATGGCGTCGGCGTGCGGTACACACCGGCACGGATCAGGCAGTCCACGGGGTTCACGGCCAGCGCTTCGCTGCGCACCAGCACATCGGTCGGTCCGATGGCCGGTATCGGCACGACCCCGTAGCGGATGACCTCAGGAGCGCCGAGCTCGGTGATGTACGCCGCCCGCGCCTCGATCTCGACGCGGTCGGCGATAGCCCGAGGTTTGCTCATCGGTCTTCCTCCTCGTCATGCGGGACGCTGTGCATGGCGACCCCGGTCCACGGACACTACGAGATGGCGCGGCGGGAGGTGCCCATGCCAGCGAAGTGGGTGGTGTATTCCTCTGACCAGTACGACGACACACCATGCCGGAATGTCAGGCGAGGACCGGTCGCCCTGACATTCCAGTCCCGTGTCTCGTCGAACTGGTGAGGGCAGATGCGAGCAACGGAGCCACTTGGGGGAATGACCGCCCGATCCGAGCCGGGACACGCGGAGCCTGATCCCCGCCTGGGCGCGATCGTCGGCGGGCGGCGTCAGCTGATCAACCTCGCGTACCGTCTCCTCGGCTCCCTGGCCGAGGCCGAGGATGCCGTCCAGGAGGCATACGCCCGCTGGTACGCCATGTCCCGGCAACAGCAGGACGCCATCGAATCCCCCGCCGCCTGGCTGACGACAGTCGCCACGCGCATCTGCCTGGACCTGCTCGGATCGGCGCGCGCCCGGCGAGAGCGGTACGTGGGCGAATGGATTCCCGAGCCGATCCCCGAACCTGCAGAGTGGACCTCCGCGCCGCCCGGCGGCACCGCCGCCGACCCCGCCGACTGGGTCACCCTCGACGAGTCGATCCACATGGCCTTCCTCATCGTGCTCGACTCGATGACCCCGGCCGAGCGCGTGGCGTTCATCCTCCACGATGTCTTCCGGTACTCGTTCGCGGAGATCGCCGAGCTCGTCGGCCGGACGCCGGCGGCATGTCGGCAGCTGGCCTCATCGGCCCGCCGTCGTCTTCAAACGTCCAGGCCGCCCGAGGCTCCGACCGCCCTGCGGGCCGGCGTCGTCTCGGAGTTCAAGGCGGCATGGAAGGCGAGGGACATCGCCGCCCTCATCGGCGTCCTCGACCCTGACGCCACCGCGGTCACCGACGGCGGCGGGTTGGCCAAGGCTGCGCTCCGCCCGATCCACGGCGGCGAGCAGGTCGCGCGCGCCTATGTGGAGATCGCCGCCGGGGAGCCCGACATGACCGTCCTCGAGCGCACGGTCAACGGCCAGGCGGGCCTGGTCGTCCAGCTCGACGGCGTCACGGTGACCGTGATCGCGTTCCATGTCGCGGGCGGGCGGATCAAGAGCATCTGGGCAATACGCAATCCCGAAAAGCTCCGACTCTGGACGGTGTTGCACGAACGCTCCGGGCGGTCGGTGTCGATCTGATCTCGGCTGGGCCGGCGCGCCTGCGGGTCGAAGCGTCGCTGGACCGTCTCCTGGGCCAGTGCCACCTCGACGGTGCTCCTCCCGAGCGGCAGAAGGTCGAGGTCGTCGAACGCGCGCGCGGACCATGCGCTCGGCTGCGCGGCGCACGGCACGAGCGATCTGGGGGTCGCGGGCGGGTCGAACAGGCCGGTCCACGGCGGGCGGCACCGCTGAGCATGTCGCCGTTGCCCCATCAACGCTCACCGAGGAGACCGGCCGGCCTGGCGCGAGATCGGTCCGCGTGTCGATGGCCTCGCAGGCCACGAGCACTGCGGCGTCAGGCGGCCGGCTCTCCCTCGGCAGACGGCGGCGCGGCGCCGGCGACCCATCGCCTGGCGAGCTCAATCAACGCCCGGGCAGCGGGGCCGACCTGTCCGTCCTTCCGCCAGGCGAGGGCGAGCCGCCCGCGCAGCGACACTCCCTCGACCGGCAGGACGTGGAGCGAGGGCGCGAATGCCAGCGCGACCGACTCGGGCAGCATCGCCAGCCCGAGTCCTCGCACGGCGAGCTGGGCGACGGTGCCGGGGTTGCTTGCCTCGAGCGCGGTCGTGGGCTGGAAACCGGCGGCAGCACAGGCGGCGTCCACGCAGGTGCGAACGCCTGTCCCGCGGGGCATGCCGATGAGCGGCCTGGTCCGAAGCGCGTCGATCGTGATCGCCGATGCGCCGGCGAGCGGGTCGCCCCGGGCGACTGCGGCGACGATCGGCTCGTCCACGAGGACGCGCGTCTCGATGCCGAACGGGGTCGCCGTGCCGAGCGCGACGAACGCAAGGTCGAGCTCGCCCGACCCGAGTGCCTCGAGCAGCCGATCCGAGTTCGCCTCGCGCAGCCCGATCTCGACGCGCGGATGGCGACGATGGAACTCTGCGAGCAACTCGCTCAGGTCCAGCGACGCGCACGCGACCACCATGCCCACCGAGACGCGGCCGCGCAGGAGGCCCGTCAGCTCGTCCACCGCCAATCGGGCGCCGGAAGCGGCCTGGAGGGCGGCACGGGCGTACTCGAGGGCCGCGGCCCCGGCCTCGGTCAGCCGCACCGTCCGGCCGGATCGGTCGAACAGCGCCTGTCCGAGCTCCCGTTCGAGCTGGCGGATCTGGGCGCTGACGCCCGGCTGGGCGACATGCAGGCGCCTGGCCGCGCGCGTGAAGCTCGCCTCGTCGGCGACGGCGACGAAGTACTCGAGCTGCCGGAGCTCCATAAGCATCGATTATAGCTGGTAGACAGAAGGTGTCTTTGACTTCTTCTGTGCCGCGGCGCAGGGTCAACTCGTCCGAGAAGCAAGGAGAAGCAGATGAGTGACCGAGCCAAGGCCATGCGACCGGAGGACCTCACCCGACTGTTCGTCGAGCGCGCCAACACGGGCGACGCCGCAGGTCTCGCGGAGCTGTACGAGGAGGATGCGGTCGTGGCGTTCCCGCCGGGCGTGCTGACCCGCGGGCGCGCCGCGATCGAGGCCCTCTACGAGAACATGCTGTCCGGGGGCGTCGACTTCCGGCCCGAGGAACCGCTGCCGACGCTCGTGCTCGGCGGCCTCGCGCTGACCGCGACGCCTGCCCGCGACGAGGCGGGGGCGCGGGCCCAGGTTGCCCGGCGGCAGCGCGACGGGAGCTGGCTGCGGATCCTCGATCGGCCGGACTTCCGCCGAGGGTAGTCCGATCAGCGGCCGGCATCGCCCGGCGCGCCCTCGTGCGAAGCGGGCGAACGGACCTGATGCGCGAGACCGGGAGCGGGATCATCCCGGCGCCGGATGGGGACCGGAACGTTGTCCGCCGTGCGCCGAAGCTCGACGGCACGGCCGGCCGGCCGATCGGCGACGAGACCGCGCAACAGGTTCGCCACGCGCGCCAGGTCTGCCGCCGTCCCGGCCCGCTCGATCTGATCGTGGAGCGGCTGTTCGGCAGCGCGAATGCCCTCCAGCGCCGCCAGCCCCGCGGCCGTCAGGCGGAGGACCGACAGGCGGGCGTCCTCCCCGCTCCCCCCACGCTCAACCAGGCCAGCAGCCACGAGCCCGCTCACCAGGCGACTCGGGCTGCCGGCCTCGCACACGAGGCGCGCTCCGACCGCCCGCACCGACAGGGGCGCCTCGGCGCCGAGCACGACCAGGACCTCCGCCTGGGCGGGCGTGAGTCCAAGCGGGCGCAGCGCGCGCGCGAGTTCGCGATTGCCCTCGCGCTGGGTGGCGAGGACCAGGTAGCGCAGCTCCTCAGCGGGACCCATGGCACCCCTCCTTGTTGACGGACGGATGGTACATGACGCAACATGCGTGATACGACATTGATGATGCATCACGTATGGAGAGACCATGATCCTCGTCATCGGCGCGACCGGCTTCGTCGGTCGCCATCTCAGCGTCGGCCTGCTCGAGCGGGCCATCCCCGTCCGCGCCCTGGTGCGTGACCAGGCGCGGGCCAGGGCGCTCCTCCCGGCGGCAGTCGAGCTGTCCGTCGGCGACATGACCGAGCCGCCGACACTCGATGCGGCCCTCCGGGACGTCCGCGCCGTGTATGTCACCGTGCAGACCATCACCCGAGCCCAGCACGGGAAGGCTCGCGACTTCGCCGAAGCGGAGTTGCGGGGGCTCGAGGAGGTGGTCGCGGCATGTCGCCGCGCGGGTGTCCGTCGGGTGATCGCGGTCGGGCTGATCGGGACGCGGCCCGACGCCGCCAACGCCTGGGTGCGGGCGCGTGCCAGGGGCGAACGGCTCCTCTTCGGAAGCGGCCTCGACGTGACGGTGATCCGCCCGGGCGTCGTCGTGGGGCGCGGCAGTGTCGGCTTCGATGGGGTCCTCGCGGCGGCACGCCGTCGGGTGGCGCCGATCCGCGGCTCGGGTCGCCAGCTCTGGCGCCCGATCGGGATCGACGACCTCATCGCCTACCTCGTGGGCGTCCTCGACCAGCCCGCCGCGTATGGGCGGGCCTTCGACGTCGGCACCGACGAGGTCGTGTCGTACGACTCGCTGGTGGATGCGACGGCCGATGTTCTCGGGCGTGCACATCCGCGCAAGGTGCACGTACCCCTGCGGGCGCTCCGTCCGCTCGCCCGCGTGCTCGAGATCGTGGGTCGGCTGCCGGCCGGCGGCCTCCGGGCGGGACTCGACCACCTCGGCGACGACCTCGTGGGCGACCCTCGGCCGATCCGCGCGCTGCTGCCACGGCCGCTGCTCCCACTCCGCGCGGCCGTCGAGCGGAGCATCTGAAGCGTCGGCGCGGGGCCGCCTGCCCACCCGGCATGCGGCCTCGCCGGCCTGCCGCGGCCCTCGGCCGATCCTGGTCGTCTGACCTCCCAGAGCACGGCCGTGTCGCCGCCCCCCGGAACGCGAGCGCGCCAGGGCCACGACTGGGCGCGCGCCGTCTTGAGGACCTGCGGATCGCCTGCCCGTAGCGCGGGACCCGGCCCGGACGACGCACGGCTCCGCGCCGCTCCTAGCGCGATGCGGGCGCGACCCCGCGCGATGCGGCGCCACCCAGTCCGCTGGCGAATGCTAGGCGGGAGCGGGTGGCGAATCCGTGCCATGCATTCCTCAGGCGACTGGGTGGCGGGGAATCGGGGCCGATCCGGCCGGTCCGGCCGGTCCGGCCCTTCGCGGCCCGCCTAGCATCCACCCCGCGACTGTCTGGCGCGGCCGGGGCGGCCGGGCGGCCGGGGCGGCCGGGCGGCCGGGGCGGCCGG
>JAKAHU010000322.1 GCA_021825385.1 Chloroflexota bacterium
CTCGGCCGCCCCCGCCGGCCAAGTCGCGCTCGCCGGCCGCACGGAGGCGGAGCCCGCCAGGGCCGGATCCGGCCCGGCCGCCGGACCGTCGGCCACGACCCGGCCCCGCTCGAGGACGATCACCCGCCCGGCGAAGTCGGCCACGAAGCGGCGGTCGTGGGTGGCCGCGATCACGCACGTGCCGGCCTCGACCCGCTGGCGCAGGATCGCCAGCAGACCCTCGTAGCCGGAACGGTCCTGGCCGAACGTCGGCTCGTCGAGGACGAGCAGGCGCGGCCGCCGGACGAGGGTGCAGGCGAGCGAGAGGCGGCGCTGCTCGCCCCCCGAGAGGGTGTACGGGCTCCGCTCGGCGAACCGCTCCAGGGGCAGGTCGAGGGTCGCCGCCAGGGCGGGCACGAGGTCCCGCTCGGCGGGACGGAGGCCGAGGGTGAGCTCGTCGATCACCCGGTCGGTGAGGAACTGCTGCTCGGGGTCCTGGAAGACATAGCCGGCCTGCCGTGCCAGGTCCGCCGCCCGGAGGCGGGCCGGATCGGCCCGGCCCAGCCGGACGCGCCCACGGTCGGGGCGCAGGAGCCCGACGAGCAGGCGAGCGAGGGTCGACTTCCCGCTCCCGTTCGGCCCAACCAGGGCGACCCGCTCACCCGGGGCAAGGCGGAGGTCCACCTCGTCGAGGACCGGCACGCCGCGCTGGTAGGCGAAGGCCGCCGCGCGCACCTCTGCCAGCGGGGCGGCGTCCGCCCGGCCCAGGGCGGCAGACGCGCCCGGCGGCGAGGCGGTCGGGGCGGGCGTGGCCGCGATCTCCCGGTCGCGGAGCGTCCGCTCGATCGCGACCGGCAGCCAGATCCCCTCCCGGACCAGGCGCGCGCCCTGGCGGCCGACCACCTCGTCGGGCTCTCCCAGATCGACCGGTTGGCCGTCACGCCCGATCACCAGGATCCGGTCGGCGAGCGGCCAGACCTCGTCGACCCGGTGCTCGATCAGCACGAGCGTGGCCGAGCGCGCGGCGCGGATCCGGCCCAGCCGCTCCACGAACGCCGCCGCCCCGGCCGGGTCGAGGTTCGCCGTCGGCTCGTCGAGGACGAGCACACCGGGGCCCGGGGCGAGAACCCCGGCCAGGGCCAGGCGCTGCTGCTCGCCGCCGGAGAGATGGACCGACCGTCGCCGGGCGAGGCCGAGCAGCCCGACCTCCGAGAGCGCCTCGGGCACTCGGCGGCGCATCGCCTCGAGCGGCCAGGCGAGGTTCTCCAGACCGAACGCGACGTCGTCCTCGGCCCGGTCCATGACCAGCTGGCTGTCCGGGTCCTGGAAGACGATCCCGACCCGGCTGGCCAGCGCCGCCGGCGCGGCGGTCGCGGTGTCGAGGCCATCGACGAGCACGCGCCCGGTCCACTCGCCGGCGAACTCGCGCGGAATCAGCCCGGCCAGGGCCAGGGCGAGCGTGCTCTTCCCCGAGCCCGAGGCACCGAGGACGAGCAGGCACTCCCCGGCCTCGAGCTCGAAACTGACGTCCCGGAGCGCCGGGGCCGGCCGGCCGGCGTACCGGAAGCCAACCTGCTCGACCCGGATCCGGGCCGGCCTGCGCTCCTGTGTTGCCCCCTCGCCGCTCAGGAGGGGAAGCCCTCCAGGACACCCGCCCGGCGCAGCGAGCGGACGACGAAGAGCGACCCGAAGGCGCAGAAGATGACCGCGCTGATGGCCATGATCAGGCCGACGATCAGCTGCGTCCCGGTGTCCACGTCGGCGTAGTAGAGGACCCAGTCGTGGATCCAGGCGCCCGCCGCGCTGGCGATCGCGGCCGCCGCCAGGACGCGCAGGTCCCAGATCCGGTAGAGCACGAAGGCGAAGACGAGCTCGGCCGCGGCGCCCTGGACGAACCCGGACAGGAGCGTGTCCGGTCCCCACTGGCTCCAGAAGGTCGAGACGCCGGCGGCGACCATCTCGGCGAAGAGGGCGGCGCCCGGCCGGCGGACGATGTACGGGGCCAGGACCGCCGGCACGAGCCACATCCCGTAGATCAGGTTGCGGGCCGGGGGAAAGAAGGCGAACAGGGCCTGGGTCAACTCCCAGGTCGCGTTCCAGGCCGCGAAGACGACCCCGAAGGCCACGCCGATCACGGCCACGACGACGATGTCCCGCGTTCGCCAGGCGCTGCCGAAGGGCAGACTGGCAGCTCGCTCGGGCTGGTGGATGGCAGACATGTCTCCTCCTCTCGCTCGCTGGCCTCCGGGGCGGCGTCCGCGCCTCCTTCCGGGCCGGACGGGCCCGGGCGGGGGACACGAAAACGCCGTCACTCCGGAGAGGACGGCGTCGAGCAAGGTCGGCCTGCTTCCTTCGCTGGTACGAGCCAGATCAGGTTCGGCGGGTCTGTGGTCGGACCACACTCTCAGCGCTCACGCGCTCCCCGGAGGCATCTTCGATTGTCCTCGACAGTTTAGCACCAGGCCCGGCCGGCGTACCGATCGCCGTCGGGCGGCGATCGGCCGGTGGCCGCGACCTGGGACGAGCGCACCTGCGCCGCCGCCCGCTGCGGGATCGTGTAGCGTCGACGGGAGCAGGTCGAGCGCGGAGGTGATCGTGGTGGGCGTCTGGCGCGAGGTCGGTGACCGGGTCTTCGTGCGTCGCTATCCGTTCCTCGATCAGAACATCGGGGCGATCGTGGCCGACGACGGCGTCCTGGTCGTCGACACCCGTGCCTCCCATCGCCAGGCCGACGAGATCCGGCGCGACCTGCGCGCGATCACGAACCTGCCCGTGAGCGACGTCGTGAACACGCACATGCACTGGGACCACGTCTTTGGCAACGCCCGCTTCCGGCCCGCCCCGATCCGGGGCCACGAGCGCTGCGCGGCCGCCCTGCGGGCGAACGGCGAGGCTCAGCGGGCGGCCCTGGCGGGACGCTATCCCGAACTGGCCGACGAGTTGGCCGAGGTCGAGATCGTTCCGCCCGACCAGACCTTCGACGAGCGGGCGACCGTCACCTGGGGCGGGCGGACGGTCGAGTTGCGGTACCTCGGGCGCGGCCATACCGACAACGACATCGTGGTCGTCGTCCCCGGACCGCGGCCGGACGCGCCAGAGGTCGTCTTCGCCGGCGACCTGCTCGAGAACGGCGCCCCGCCCTGGTTCGGTGACGGCTTCCCGCTCGACTGGCCGGCCACCGCCGAGGCGATCGTGGCACTCATCGGCACACCCGCGGGCGCGGTCGTCGTGCCCGGCCATGGCGACGTCGGCGACCGCGCCTTCGCGGCGGGCCAGGCGGCCGAGCTGGGCGCGATCGCCGAGCTCGCCCGCCAGGTCGGCGGCGGCGAGCTCACCCTGGCGCAGGCGGTGCAGCGGGGTCCGTACCCGCCCGCGACGATGGT
>JAKAHU010000064.1 GCA_021825385.1 Chloroflexota bacterium
CCGCCAGGGTTGCCTCGACCGCGGCCGGACCCTCGGCCAGCTCGCGGCCCATCTCGTCGGGCCCGTTCGGCCGGAGGTCGGCCAGCCGGGCGGTCGGCTCGGTGGTCATCCTTTCACCCCGCCGGCGGTCAGGCCCGCGATCAGGTAGCGCTGGAAGGCGAACGCGATCAGGACCGGGGGGATGGCGGCGATCACACCACCCGCGGCCAGCATCCCGAAGTCGATCCCATGACGCCCGATGAAGTCGTTGAGCGCGACCGGCAGGGTCTTGGCCACCGGGGTCTGGGTCATGATCAGGGCGTAGAAGAACTCGTCCCAGGAAAGCAGGAAGGCGAGCAGCGAGGTCGACACGATCCCGGGCGTCGAAACCGGCAGCACGACCCGCACGAGCGCCCCGAGCCGAGAGCAGCCGTCCACCCGGGCGGCGTCGTCGAGCTCGGCCGAGACGGCCTCGAAGTAGCCGCGCATGATCCAGATCACGAACGGGGTGACGAACGAGGAATAGATGATGATCAGGGCGATGGTCGTGTCGATCAGGTGGAGCGCGCTCATCGTCTGGTAGAGCGGGATGACGAGCGCGATCGGCGGCAGCATGTAGGTGGCCATGAAGGCCAGGATCAACCAGCCCCGACCCGGAAAGCGCAGGCGGGCGAAGGCGTAGGCGGCCGGGATGCCCACGACCAGCCCGACCAGGGTTACCGCGCTGGCCACGACCAGGCTGTTCCACATCGCGGCCCGGAAGCCGGCCGCACTGCTGTCCGGGTTGCTCGAGATGGTGAGCGCCGCAAAGCGATCGAACGAAACGGCGTGCGGGACGAACGAGAGCGGCTTGGCCAGCAGGTCGGCGGGCAGCGAGACGCTCGAGATCAGGAGCCAGGCGAACGGGGCGAGGATGAGGATGATCGTGAGGACCATCAGCGCGTGGAGCACGACCGAGCGGGCGAGCCGCCCCGGACGCCGGCTGGCCCGGCCGCCGGGACGGGTATGGGCGGTGGTTGGCCTGGCGGTCATCTCAGGCCCTCCCCACCCGGCCCAGGAGCCGCAGGTAGAGCGCGGCCAGGATCATGATCGCCAGCGCGATCAGGTAGCCCAGGGCGGCGCCTCGCCCGAAGTCGTAGGCGCGGTAGGCCGTCTGGTAGGCGTAGATGGCGATCGTCTGGGTCGTGTTCGCCGGCCCCCCGTTGGTCATGATCCAGATGATGTCGAAGACCTTGAACGCCTCCATCGTGCGCAGCACGAGCACGATCAGGAGGGTCGGGGTCAGCAGCGGCAGGACGACGTAGCGGAATGTGGCCAGCGTTCCGGCTCCGTCGACCCGGGCCGCCTCGAGCTGCTCGCGAGAGATTCCCTGGAGAGCCGCCAGGACCAGGATCGCCACGAGTGGAGTCATCTTCCAGGCGTCGGCGATGATCACCATCCACATCGCGGTGCCCGGGTCCGAGAGCCACTGGCGGTAGCCGTCGATCAGGCCTGACTGGAAGAGGAGCGCGTTCAGGGCCCCGTACTCGGCGTTGTCGATCCAGCGCCACATCAGCGCGTTGACGATCGTGGGCAGGGCCCAGGGCAGGATCACCAGCGAGCGGAGGAGCCAGCGCAGGCGGAGGGGCTGGTCCATCAGGAGCGCCATCCCCACGCCGAGCACGAGCTCGATCGCGGTCGAGAAGACGGTGAAGAAGAGCGAGCGCCCGACGGCCGACCAGAAGTCGACGCTGGCCAGCTCGGTGGCGTAGTTCTCGAGCCCGACGAACGGCTCCTCCCCCGGTCGCGTCAGGACGACGTCGTGGACGCTCAGCCAGAGCGCCCGGGCGAGCGGGTAGGCGACGACCAGGAGGATGACCAGGGCGGCGGGGGTGACGAAGGCCCCCGCCGCCCATGCCTCGGTCCAGGAGCGCGGACGGAGTCGGCGCGTCGTGGCGATCATCCGGCCCAGCGCCTCCCGGGCGTGGCTACTTCTGAAGATCGGGGACCTTGGCCGCCACGTCGTCGAGCGCTTGCTTGGGCGACTTCCGGCCGGTCAGCGCCTCCTGGAGTGCGACCTGGAGCGCGCTCGAGAGGGCGGTGTAGTACGGAACGACCGGACGCACGACGAGGTTCGTGAACTCGATCTTGGCGGCCGCGAACAGCTCGGGCGCGCTGCCGGTGATCTTGGGATCGTCGAACGAGGACTTCCACATCGGCAGGCTGAGCTGGGCGTACTTGTCCTGCATCGGCTTGCTGGCCATCCACAGCGCGTACTGCACGGCCTCGTCAGGGTGTTTCGAGCTGCGCGTGACCGCGATGCCCATGCCGCCATTGACCCCGGAGGTCGCGGTGGCACCCATGCCCGGGCTGGCAACGACACCCACCTGACCAGCCACCTTCGACTGAGCCGGGTCGTTGGCCAGGTTGTACATGTACGTCCAGTTGAGTGCGAACGCCGCGCTGCCGGCGGAGAACGTGTTCCGCACGTCCTCCTCGAGGAAGCCGGTCGAGGCCGGGTTCGTCAGCCCGTCGTCGATCGTCTTCTTCATCCATTCGAGTGCGGCCAGCGGGCCGTCCTGGTTGAAGACCGGCTTGTCGCCATCCATGAACGTCGCACCGCCCATGACCGCGGCCAGTTGGGTCCAGTCACAGATCGCGGCCTCGGCCTGGGCCCAGCTCCAGACGATCGGGTACTGGACGATCCCCTTGTCCTTGATCGCCTTCGCGTCGGCGAGCAGCTCGTCCCATGTCTTCGGCGGAGCGGCGATGCCGGCATCGGCGAGCATCTTCTTGTTGTAGAAGAGGAACTTCGTGTCGTTGATCCAGGGCACGGCGTAGAACTTGCCCTGGTACTGGGCACCGGCGAAGGCGGACTCGAACACGTCCGTCTTGTACTCGGCCGGGATCTTGTCGGTGATGTCGCGGACGAGCTGCGCCTTGGCGAACTCGGCCGGCCAGATCGCATCGAGCAGGACGGTGTCGTACGTACCGGCACCGCCGGCCTGGTCGGTTACGATCTTGTCATGGAGGGCGTCGTAGGCGACGAACTCGAGGTTGACCGTGATGTTCGGATTGGCGGCGGTGAACGCCGCGGTCATGTCCTTGACGTTCTCCTCGCTGTATGCCGCCTGTTTCATGAACAGCGCGTTCAGGGTCACGGGGCCGGCGCTGGGTGACGCGGCGCCGCCGCAAGCGGCCACGAGGATCGCGGCCACGACGGCGAGTGCCCCGGCCGCGGGCCAGCCGCGCCGGTCGCGGTGGATCGCTACCATGGGTGACTCCTTCTCCTCTCGATCTATCCTGGACGCTTCAGTTGCGCGAGCCATGGGGCCAGAGCAAGCAGACCAATGGTACCATCGGTATCGTTAGACCGGACAGGTGGTAACCATCGAAGATGCCCGACACCGCCTTGGCCAGAACCGGCGGCGACCTGCGCTACCAGGTGGTGGCGCGCGTCCTGGCCGACGAGATCAGAACCGGTCGGCTCGCGGACCGGGTCCACTTGCCGTCCGAGCGGGCCCTCGTCAGCCGCTTCGGCGTCAGCCGGGTGACCGTCCGCCGGGCGCTCCGGGCGCTCGAGGAGGAGGGGCTCGTCACCGCGGCAGCGGGACGCGGCTGGCTGGTGCGAAGCGCCCGTCTCGAGGAACCGGAGAACGAGCTGCTCGGCTTCACCGATGCCGCCCGCCGGCAGGGACTGACCACCTCGGCGCGCGTCCTCACGGCCCGCGTCCGTGAGGCGACCTTCGACGAGGCAGAGCTGCTCGGGATGGCGCCCGGTGCCCAGGTCGTCGAGCTCGACCGGGTGCGGCTCCTCGACGGCGTGCCGGTCGGGATCGACCGGAGCCTCGTGCCGGCCGCTCGAGCCCCCGGTCTCCTGGAGCGCGACTGGACGACCGCCTCGCTCTATGCGGCCCTCGAGGAGGCCGGCTGTCCGCCCGTCCGGGCCGAGTACGTTCTCCACGCTGCTGCCGCCACCGAGCCGGAGGCAACCCTTCTCGAGCTGTCACCCGGGGCGCCGATCCTGCGCGCCGAGCAGCGCTCGTTCGATGCCACCGGCCGCCCGATTCAGCTCTGCCGGATGAGCTACCGGGGCGATCGGTACCGCTTCCGGACGACGCTCATTCGCCGGGCCTGATCGGGCCGGCCGAGCTGGCCGGCAGAGCGCGGCGGTGCCCCCGACTCACCCCGGCCGTTCCCGGCGCCGCGCCATGATCGCCGTTCGACTGCCTTCAACCCCGTTCTTCGGCCTCGATCGCGAGGACCTTGTCGAGGCGGCGCCGATGGCGCGGCTCGCCGCTGAAGCGGGCGCCGAGGAAGGCGAGGGCGCACTCGAGGGCGGGCTCCGGCCCGATCACCCGGGCGCCGAGGGTGAGGACGTTCATGTCGTCGTGCTCGACGCCCTGGTGGGCCGAGTACGTGTCATGGCACACGGCGGCCCGGACACCGCGGATCTTCGTGGCCGCGATCGAGGCGCCGACGCCGCTGCCGCAGACGAGGATCCCCCGCTCGACCTGTCCGTCGCGGACGGCGTGTCCGAGCCGGCGGGCGAAGTCAGGGTAGTCGTCCTGCGGATCGCTCCCGTCGCCCCCGAGGTCGACGAGCTCGTGGCCGAGCGACAGCTGATCGAGCCGGCGGATCAGCTCGGCCTTCAGCCCGGCCCCGGCGTGGTCGGCCGCGAACCCGATTCTCATCTTCGCCTCCCCGTCAGTGGCCCCGACCGCCGTCCTCGGCGGGTGGCCCGGCGTGGCCCCGGTCGAGGGTCGGGACGCGGCCCCTGAACCCGTCGCGAACGACCCGCCGGCCGACGTCGGCGACCCGTTCGGCGCTGAAGCCGAACCGCTCGAAGATCGTCGGGCCGGGCGCCGAGACCCCGAAGTGATCGATCGCCACGATCGCCCCGCCGTCGCCCGTCCAGCGCTCCCAGCCGAGCGAGACGCCCGCCTCGACCGAGACCCGGGCCCGGACCGAGGCCGGCAGGACGGCCTCGCGGTACGTCTCGTCCTGGGCCTCGAACAGCTCCCAGCAGGGGAGGCTGACCACCCGGGTCCGGATCCCGTCCGCCTCGAGCAGCTCGGCCGCCGCGGCCGCGAGGGCAAGCTCGGACCCGGTCGCGATCAGGATCAGCTCGGCGGGCGGCGCCCCGGCCGGAGCGGCCGACGCCTCGCGCAGGACGTAGCCCCCGCGGGCGACCCCGTCGCGGGCCCGCTCGGCCGTGCCGGGCAGGGTCGGGAGCTTCTGGCGGGTGAGGGCGAGCGCGACCGGGCCGCGTCGGCGGGCGACCGCGACCCGCCAGGCCGCCGCCGCCTCGTTCGCGTCACCGGGCCGGATGAACCACAGCCCGGGCATCGCCCGGAGCGCCGCGGCGTGCTCGACCGGCTGGTGGGTCGGGCCGTCCTCGCCCAGGCCGACCGAGTCGTGGGTCCAGACGTAAATGACGTGGAGACCGGACAGGGCCGCGATCCGGACCGCGCCGCGCATGTAGTCGCTGAAGGTGAGGAAGGTGCCGGCATAGGGGATGAACCCGCCGTGGTAGGCGATCCCGTTGGCGATCGCGCCCATGGCGTGCTCGCGAACACCGAAGCGCAGATTCCGGCCGGCGTCGTCGGCGCTGAAGTCACCGCCGCCCTTGATGTCGGTCAGGTTCGACTCGGACAGGTCCGCAGCGCCGCCGAACAGCTCGGGGACCGGGTCCGCGAGGGCCGCAATCGCCTGCTGGCTCGCCTGGCGGGTGGCGAAGTCCTCGCCCGGTAGATAGGTCTTCAGGCCGTCCGCCCAGCCCTCGCGCAACCGGCCCTCGAGCCGGCGCCGGAGCTCGGCCGCCTCGGCCGGGTACTCGGCCGCGTACTCGGCCAGCCTGGCCTCCCAGGCCGTCACGAGCGCCTCGCCCCGCGGGATCGCCTCGCGGAAGCGGACGAGCGCCTCGGCCGGCACGTAGAAGGTGCGGTCCGGATCCCAGCCGTAGGCCTGTTTCGTCAGGCGGACCTCGTCGGGGCCGAGCGGGGCGCCGTGCGCCTTCTGGGTGTCCTGCTTGTTCGGGCTGCCGTAGCCGATGTGGGTCCGAACCGCGATCAGGCTCGGGCGGGGGTCGGCCGTGGCGCGCTCGATCGCGGCCGCGATCGCCTCGATGTCGTTCCCGTCGGCGACCCGCTCGGTGTGCCAGCCGTAGGCCCCGAAGCGGGCCAGGACATCCTCGCTCCAGGCCATCGCGGTCGGCCCGTCGAGCTGGATGTGGTTGTCGTCGTAGAGGTAGCAGATCTTGCCCAGCCGCAGGTGACCCGCGAGCGAGGCGGCCTCCGAGCTGATCCCCTCCTGGAGGTCGCCGTCGGAGACGATCCCGAAGACGCGATGGTCGATCACCAGGTGACCGGGACGGTTGAACTCGGCCGCCAGGCGGCGTTCGGCGATCGCCATCCCGACCCCGTTCGCGAAGCCCTGGCCGAGCGGCCCGGTCGTCGCCTCCACCCCGGGCGTCAGCCCGTACTCGGGATGGCCGGGTGTGCGCGAGCCCCACTGGCGGAAATGCTGGAGGTCGTCGAGGGTGAGGTCGTAGCCGGTCAGGTGGAGGAGCGAGTAGAGGAGCATGCTGGCGTGGCCGGCCGACAGGACGAACCGGTCGCGGTCGGGCCAGTCGGGGCGGGTCGGCGCGTGGCGCAGGAACCGGGTCCAGGTGACGTAGGCCATCGGTGCCATGCCCATCGGGGCACCGGGATGGCCCGAGTTCGCCTGCTGGACGCCGTCGATCGCCAGCGTCCGGATCGTGTCGATCGCGAGGCGGTCAGGGTCGGCGGCGGGGCTCATGATGGGTCGGTCTCCGTTTCGCTGGGCAGGGCTGTCGACCGGGCTGGCGGGCCGTGGTTTCGCGGGCATTGTACGGCCCGCGCGGGTGCCCGCCAGGGCCGCGAGAATCCGGCGCCGGCCGGGAGCGCGCCGGCCCACCGGCGCCGGCCCCTGACAGGCGATCGGCGCGGGGCCTCCGCGGCGACCGTCAGGGCCCGGACGCGCGAGCCGCTATCCTGCCCACGATGGCTGCACCCGCTCGCCGGCCGCCGCGGATCGTCGTCCTCGGTGACCTCGTCCTCGATGTCGTCCTCGTGCCCGACCGGGCGCTCGAGAGCGGCACCGACGTGCCCGGCCGGGTGGCTCTCCGGCAGGGCGGGTCGGCGGCCAACGCGGCGCGCTGGATGGCCCGCCTCGGTGCCCGCGTGGCGCTCGTCTCGGCGGTCGGCCGGGACGCGCCCGGACGGGCGCTCGTGGAGGCCGTGCGCCGCGACGGGGTCGTGCCCCGGGTGGTCCGGGTGGCCGGTGCCCGGAGCGGGCGAATCGGGGTGCTCGTCGCCCCGGGCGGCGAGCGCTCGTTCGTGGCCGACCGGGCCGCCGCCGACCGGCTCGCACCTGACGATCTCCGTCCGGCCTGGTTCGCCGGCGCGACACTCCTTCACCTGCCCGCCTACTCGCTCCTCGGTGACCCGCTCGGCCGGGCGGGCCGGCGGGCGAGCGAGCTGGCGCGTCGGGCCGGGGCCCTGGTGAGTGTCGACCTGGCCTCGGTCGGGCCGCTGCTCGAGCTGGGCCGCCGCAGGGCGCTCGAAACCGTCGCCGCGGCCGCGCCGGACCTCCTGTTCGCGACCGCGACCGAGGCCGCGGCGGTGACCGGCGGACGCGGCCCGGAGGCCCTCCTGCGGCTCGCCCCGGTGGTCGTGGTCAAGCGGGGGGCGCAGGGCGCCACGGTCTTGGCCCGCGAGAGCGACGGCGTGCGCCGGTTCGACGTCGCGACCCGGCCGCTCCAGGCCCTCGACACGACCGGGGCGGGGGACGCCTTCGACGCTGGCTTCGTCGTCGCCTGGCTGGAGGCGCGGCGGGAGGGGATCGGGCCGGCGACCGCCCTGCGCCGGGCGGCCCTGGCCGGCCACCGGGCGGCGGCCCGGCAGCTCGGCGGGCGACGGGAGGAACTCCGGTTCGGCTGAGGCCGTGTACCCTGACCCCGAATGACCGACCCCACAGCTCGCCCCGGTTCGACCGCCGCCCATAGCGCGGTCCGCTCCCCCATCGCCGATCGCCTCGTCCTTGCTCCCGAGGTCGGCGACGCGCTCGCCTCCGGCCGGCCGGTCGTGGCCCTCGAGTCGACCCTGATCAGCCACGGTCTGCCGTTCCCGCGCAACCTCGAGGTCGCCCGCGATGCGGAGGCGGCCGTGTGGGCCGCCGGGGCCGTGCCGGCCACGGTCGCGATCAACCGGGGCCGGATCCTGGTTGGGCTCGACGAGCGCGCCCTGGTCGAGCTGGCGACGACAGAGGGCGTCCTGAAGGCGGCCCGGCCGAGCCTCGCCGCCGCGATCGCCGCCGGGGGCTGGGCCGCGACGACCGTCTCGGCAACGATGATCGCCGCCGCCGCGGCCGGGATCGAGGTCTTCGCGACCGGCGGGATCGGCGGTGTCCACCGCGGGGCGCTCGGACGCCCGGGACGGCCCGAACCCCCGACGCTCGACATCTCATCCGATCTCGAGGAGCTGGCGCGCACCCCGGTCGCGGTCGTGTGCGCCGGACCGAAGGCGATCCTCGACCTGCCCCTGACCCTCGAGTACCTCGAGACGCGCGGGGTCCCGGTCGTCGCGCTCGGCAGCACCGAGGTACCGGGCTTCTACTCGCGCCGGAGCGGCGTGTCAGCCCCACTCTCCGTCCCGGACGTGGTTGCCGCGGCCCGTCTCGTCGACGTCCACCTTGGCCTCGGGCTTGGCTCCGGGATCCTTCTCGGCGTCCCGGTGCCGGACGAGGACGCCCTGCCGTTCGACCAGGCGCGGGCGGCGATCGAGCAGGCAACCGACGAGGCGGACCGGGCCGGCGTCCATGGCCCGGCGCTCACCCCCTGGCTCCTGGCCCGGGTCGCCGAGCTGACCGAGGGCGCCTCGCTCCGGGCGAACACCGCCCTGATCGTCAACGACGCCCGGGTCGCGGGCGAACTCGCTCTCGAGCTGCTCCGGCTCAGGCCGGCCTGAGCCGGAGCGACCGCTTCGGCCGGTCGCCGGCTAGGCGGTCGCCGTGGTCGTCCGCTCGGTCGTCCGGTCGGGCGTCCCCTCGACCGCGGCCGGCTCCCGGCGCTCTCGCCGCGGCAGCGCCGGCTGGATCAGCTCGACGAGCGGCGGCGCACCGAACGAGCGGCGTCGCTGCTCCCCCGCCGGCTCGCCGTAGAGCGTCGTCCGCTGCCGGGGCTGGCGGCCGATCGAGCGGATCAGCGTCTCCATCGCCTCCGGGGGCAGCTCCTGGCCGTGGACCGCGCCGGCGGCCCGCGAGATCGACTCGTTCATCAGTGTCCCGCCCAGATCGTTCGCGCCGCTCCGGAGCGCGACCCCGGCCCCGGTCGGGCCGAGCTTCACCCAGGAGGCCTGGACGTTCGGGATGAGCGGATGGAGGGCGAGCCGGCCGACGGCGTGCATCAGGATCGTCTCGCGGTAGGTCGGGCCCCGCCGGGTGCGCCCGTTCAGGTAGAGCGGCGCCTCGAGGTGGACGAACGGCAGGGGCACGAACTCGGTGATCCCGCCCGTCTCGGCCTGGAGCCGGCGCAGGGCGAGCAGGTGTCGGGCCCACGCGCGGTACGTTTCGACGTGGCCGAACATGATCGTGCTCGTCGTCCGGAGCCCCACCCGGTGGGCGGCCGAGATGACCCCGAGCCACTGCCCGGTGCTGATCTTGTCCGGGCAGATGATCGCCCGGACCTCGTCGTCGAGGATCTCGGCCGCGGTGCCGGGCAGGGTGCCCAGGCCGGCCTCACGCAGGCGCTCGAGGAGCGAGGGGATCGGGATCCCGAGGGTCAGCGCGCCCTGGGTCACCTCGAGCGGCGAGAAGGCATGGATGTGGATCTCCGGCAGGGCCGACCTGATCGCGGTGCAGACATCGAGATAGAACTGGCCGGTGAAATCCGGGTGGATGCCGCCCTGGAGGCAGACCTCGGTGGCGCCCCGCTCCCAGGCTTCCACACTGCGCCGGACGACCTCCTCGAGCGGGAGCAGGTACGGCCGGCCCCGGAGGTGCTCGGCCAACCGGCCCTTGCTGAAGGCGCAGAACCCACACCGGAACGAGCACACGTTCGTGTAGTTGATGTTGCGGTTGACGACGTAGGTCACGGTGTCGCCGTTCACCTCGCGCCGGATCGCGTCGGCGACCTCGGCCACCGCGGCGACCTCGGCTCCGCGAGCCTCGAAGAGCCGGACGATCTCGTCTTCGGCAAGCTCCTCGCCGGACCGCGCTCGGGCCAGGATTGCGGTCAGACGGGCCGCCCGTCCGGAGGTCCGCCGGGCCAGCCGCCCGCCCCCGACCGGCCCGCCGTTCGCCTGCCCGTCCTTCACCTGCTGGCCGGTCACCTGCTCGAGGGGCGGGCTGTCGGGCGTCAGTCCGGCGAACCAGTCGCTGTCGCGGGCGAGTCCCTCGCCGTCGGACTGGTGGAGGACGAATGGCCGGACCGCCTCGTCGATCCAGCGTCTGGGTTCGCGCACGTACTCCGGGTAGGCGGTCAGGCGCGGGACGAGCTCGAAGCCATGGGCCGCGGTCACCTCGCGCAGGCGGAGCAGCTCTGGCCAGGGTGCTTCGGGGTTCACATGGTCGAGGGTGACCGGCGAGATACCACCCCAGTCATCGATCCCGGCCTCCAGCAACCGGCCGAAGTCCGCGGTCAGGTTCGGCGGAGCCTGGACGTGGACCGATGGTCCGAGGATCAGGCGGGCGAGCGCGATCGTCCAGAGGTGGTCCTCGAGCGATGGCTCGGGTGCCAGCGCCATCCGGGTGCCCGGCTTGGCGCGGAAGTTCTGGACGATCACCTCTTGGATGTGCCCGTGGCGCTCGTGCGCCTCGCGGATCGCGAACAACGCCTCGAGTCGCTCGGGCCTGGTTTCGCCAATCCCGATCAGGATCCCGGTCGTGAACGGGATGCCGAGCCGTCCGGCGGCCTCGATCGTGGCCAGGCGCCGGGCCGGTTCCTTGTCCGGCGAGCCGGCGTGCGGTCCACCCCGGGCCGTCAGCCGTCCGGCCGTGCTCTCCAGCATCAGGCCCTGCGAGGGCGCGACGGTCCGGAGGAGCGCCAGGTCCTCCTCGGTCATCACGCCCGGGTTGGCGTGGGGCAGCAGCCCGGTCTCCCGGAGGACGAGCCCGGCCATCTCGGCGAGGTACCCAATCGTCGTCTCGTGGCCCAGCTCGCCGAGCTCGTCGCGCGCGACCCGGTAACGCAGCTCGGGCTTGTCGCCCAGAGTGAAGAGCGCCTCGCGACAGCCGGCCTTCGCTCCGGCGCGGGCGATCTCGAGAACCTCCTCGGCCCGCAGGTAGGCCGCCTGGCCGCGTTTCGGTGGCCGGGCGAACGTGCAGTAGCCGCACACGTCGCGGCACAGCTTCGTGAGCGGGATGAAGACCTTCGGTGACCAGGTGATCCGATCGCCTGCGGCAAGGTCCCGGATCGCCGCCGCGCGCTGGAGCAGCGCCTCGAGGGCGGCACCGGTCTCGATGGCGACCAGCTCGGCCGCCTCCGAGCGGTCGATTCCGGCAGGCACCGTGCCGGTGTTCGGCGCCGGTCCTGTTCGCGGCGCCGGCCCGGCGGTCGGCGTGGCCTCGGCGGGCGAGCTCGGTCTCGGCTCGGGTGTCGCGGGCTGGCGCATGCGGCTCACTCCTCGTCTGGCGGGGCGGCGGGATCGATGACCGGGCGGCGTCCGGCGGCGACGGCCCGCAGCAGGCGCACCATCTCGATCGCGTCCCGGGCGGCATCGGCGCCGCGCCGGTACCGCCCGTCGGCTCGGTCTCGGGCCTGCTCGAACGTGTTCGTGGTCAGGACCCCGAAGATGACCGGCCGGCCGGTCTCGAGTCCCACCCGCAGGATACCGTCCGCGGCCGCCCCGGCCACGAAGTCGAAGTGCGGCGTGTCGCCCCGGATCACCGCTCCGAGGCAGATGACGGCATCGGGCGGGTCCGCGGCACGCAGGACCGCCTGCGCCGCGAGTGGGAGCTCGAACGCGCCCGGGACGCGCAGGAGGATGACATCGGTGGGCCGGACGCCGAGGGCCCGCAGCTCGGCCAGGGCCGTCTCGACGAGCCGGTCCACGATCTCGGCGTTGAACCGGGCGGCGACGATCGCGATCCGCAGGCCGCGGCCGTCCAGGGGCGCGGTCATCGGGTCGGCCCGAGCAGGTGGCCCAGGCGCCCGCGCTTGGCGGCGAGATAGGCCTCGTTCGTTGGGACGGCCGGGATCTCGAGCGGGACGCGCTCGGCGACCTCGATCCCGCCCCGGATCAGTCCGGCGGCCTTGGCCGGGTTGTTCGTCAGCAGCCGGATCCGGCGCAGGCCCAGGTCGGCCAGGATCCGAGCCGCCCGGCCGTAGTCGCGCAGGTCGGCCGGGTAGCCTAGGGCGAGGTTGGCATCGACCGTGTCGAGACCGCCGTCCTGAAGGGCGTAGGCGCGGATCTTCTCGCGCAGCCCGATCCCCCGACCCTCCTGGCGCAGGTAGAGGAGCGCGCCGCGCTGCTCGTGCCCGATCCGGCGCAGGGACTCGGCGAGCTGCGGCCCGCAGTCGCAGCGGAGCGAGCCGAGGACGTCGCCGGTCAGGCACTCGGAGTGGAGCCGGACCAGAGCCGGCGGTCCGTCGCTCAGGTCGCCCAGGACGAGCGCGAGCTCGACCGGCTGGCCGGTCCCGTCCTCGTACGCGATCAGCCGGAACCGGCCGTGCTCGGTTGGTAGCCAGCTCTCGGCGCCGCGGCGGAGCATGGCCGTGGTGGCCCCCGTCGTGGTTGCGGCCGCCGGTCGCGGCGTTGACCGCGGCGCCGCGGCGGCGGGTTGCCCGACGAGCTCGGCGACCGTGAGCAGGACGAGGCGGTGGCTCGCCGCGAAGCGCTCGAGATCGCCGGCCCGGGCCATCGATCCATCCGGATTCACGATCTCGGTGATGACCGCGGCGGGGGTCAGGCCGGCCCGCCGGCAGAGCTCGACCGCAGCCTCGGTGTGACCGTGCCGCTCGTCGAGCCCGCCCGCGGCCGCCCGGAGTGGGAAGACGTGGCCGGGCCGGAGCAGGTCGTCGGGCCGGCTGGCCGGGTCGATCAGTGCCCGGACGGTCCGCGCCCGGTCGGTCGCCGACATCCCGGTCGAGACACCGAGCGCATCGACGCTGACCGCGAAGCCGGTGCCCTGCGGCCCGGTGTTCACCTCGGTCATCGGCGGCAGCTGCAGCGCGTCGAGACGGGCGCCCTCCATGGCCACGCACACGAGGCCGCGCGCCTCGCGCATGAAGAAGGCGAGCCACTCGGGGGTTGCGAACTCGGCGGCAATGACCAGGTCGCCCTCGGCCTCGCGGTCGGGTTCGTCAAGCACGACCACCGGGCGGCCGGCGCGGAGCGCCTCGAGCGCCGCCTCGAGGCGATCGGTCGGCGCGTGTGGAAGCGCCGCCTGGGCGGTCCGGGTCGAGGCGGTCATCGGACCGGCTCCAGGCCGGGCGCGCGGCCGTCGGCCCCGCCCTGGCCGCGGTCGACGAGGTAGCGCGCAACGAGATCGACCTCGATGTTGACGATCGTGCCCGACGCCGCCCGGCCGAGGGTCGTGCGCTCGAGCGTCGTGCGGACGAGCGAGACCGTGAAGCCGTCGGGGGCAGGCTCCACGACCGTCAGGCTGACGCCGTCCACGGTCACGAACCCCTTCTCGACGATGTAGCGGGCCAGCCTCGGGTCCAGGAGCCGGAAGCGAACGAGCCGGGCCTCGTCCTCGGGGACGACCGCGACGACCTCCGCCACGCCGTCGAGGTGTCCCTGGACGAAGTGGCCGCCGACACGGTCCCCGTACCGGAGCGAGCGTTCGAGGTTGACCTGCGACCCGGAGCCGAGCAGCCCGAGGTTCGAGCGCCGGATCGTCTCGGGCATCAGGTCGAACGTCACCTGGCCCGGGGCCGGCCGGCCGGCGACCGTCAGGCAGGCGCCGTTGACCGCGACACTCTCGCCGTCAGACACGTCGGCCAGCAGCCCCGCCGCCTCGACGATCAGGCGTGCCCCCTCGCCCCGGGCTTCGACGCCGACGACGGTCCCGAGCGCTTCCACGATCCCGCTAAACATCACCCGCCTCCGATCCGGCAAACGACTCCGGGCTGGGATCCGGGGGCATGGCCGGCGGCGCGTCCGGCTGCGGGCGCGCCCGGAGCCAGATGTCGGGGACCCGGGGCGTGACCTCGACGATCGCCCAGCGGGGCGCCTCGACGAGGTGTGCCACACCCTGCCCGCGGATCGGGCTGGGGGCCTGATCGCCGCCGAGGAGGACCGGCGCGATGCAGGCCTCGATCTCGTCGACGAGGCCGGCCGCCAAGAGGCCCGCCAGCAGCTCCCCGCCTCCCTCGACGAGGACCTCGTTCAGCCCGCGTCGGCCGAGCTCCGCGAAGAGGCTCCCGAGGTCCACCCGTCCGGCGGGATCGGGCGGCAGCGGGAGGAGTTCCAGGCCCCGATCGCGCAGGACCTCGGCGCGCCGTCGCCGATCCCGGTCGGCCGGATCGCCGGACCGGTCGTTCGCCACGTGGGCGATCGTCGTGCCGGGGGCGAGGCCCGGTCCGGCCAGCGCCGCGGCGGGCGGCATTCTGAGCTGGGAATCGACGACCACCCGCCGGGGCTGGCGGCCGTCGGGCGGCGCCGGGCGGACCGTGAGCGACGGATCATCCGCCAGGACCGTTCCGATCCCGACCACGATCGCGTCGGCGCGGTCGCGCAGGGTGTGAACGTACGCACGCGAGGCGCCGCCACTGATCCAGCGGGAATCACCGGTCCGGGTCGCGGTCTTGCCGTCGAGGCTCATGGCGTACTTGGCGCTGACCCACGGACGGCCGGTCCGCTGGCGGGCCAGGTAGCCGCGCAGCAGCTCGGCCGCCTCCTCGGCGCGCTCCCCGGCCACGACCCGGACGCCGGCCGCCCCGAGAGCACGGGCGCCCCGCCCGGAGACCCGGGGGTCGGGGTCGTCGATCGCGTGGCGAACCTCGGCGATGCCGGCGGCGATGATCGCCTCGGTGCAGGGCGGGGTCCGGCCGTGGTGGGCGCACGGCTCGAGGGTCACGACGAGCGTGGCGCCGCGGGCCCGGGTCCCGGCCGCCGCGAGGGCCACGGCCTCGGCGTGCGGCTGGCCGGCTGCGACGTGGTAGCCCTCGCCCACGATCTCCCGGCCGCGGACGACGACCGCACCGACGGGCGGATTCGGAGCGGTCCTGCCCAGCGCGCGGGTGGCGAGCTCGAGTGCTCGCGCCATCGGGTCCATCGGTGCGCCTCGGTGCCTCCACGTTCGGCTCCGGGGCGAACCACGCAGGAAGCGCCAACCCACGCGCCGGTCACGGCCAGCGCGTCGACGCCGCCTTCTTCCATCCGGACTGTCACCGTCGGCTCCGTCCGGGCGACCCCGTCGCGGGCTCGCCCTGTCGGATCTGCTGACACCCGGTCGGGGCTCGCCAATCGAGCCTGGCCGGGCCGCTCGTGGGCTCTCCCCGTGCGAACGCGGGGGACACCACCGGTCGGGAATTGCACCCTGCCCCGAAGGCCAGGGCGAGTCTAGCACGCCTCGGGCACACCCTCTCCGGTCAAA
>JAKAHU010000323.1 GCA_021825385.1 Chloroflexota bacterium
GGGGTTCCGGCGTCAGACCCGGCGGCCCCGACCACAAGTGACAAAGAAGAGGCGGCGGTCCCGGTTGAGACCGCCGCCTCGGCTCGTTCCTGGCCGCGACTACTTCGGCCAGGGACCGCCCGTGCTTCCCGCCAAAGCGACGGCCGAGCTGGCGATGGCGAGCAGGCCGGACAGGATGACGGCGACGACGATCCGCCGGGCGCTGGTGATCCGCGAGCGACCCATGGTCCTCTCCTCTTCCTCGTGCCCTTCCCTCTGCACCCCGGTCGGGGTGATTTCTCGTGGGCGACGTCGGGATGGTAGGCTGTTTGCATGCGAAAGTCAACTATTGCTAAACATCTGGGTCACGGCCCGGGCTCCCCGTTCGCCCTTGCCCTCGGCCGGGCGATCCGTGAGCGGCGCCGTCAGCTCGGGCTGAGCCAGGCCGAGCTCGGGACCCCGCTGACGAAGGGCTACGTGTCAGCCCTCGAGCACGGGCGGACCCTGCCCTCGCTCGGGGCGGCGGCCCTCCTGGCCGAGCGGCTCGGTCTCACCCTGGCCGGACTGTTCGCCGACACCATCGCCGTCAACGGGGCTTGTCCCCCGCTGTACACTGCGAACCATGAGCACGAACGCAGCCGCCCCGCATCCATCGAGGACCCGCACGACGGCCGGCCGGCGCCGCCACCGGGTCGTGGTCGACACCTCCGCCCTGGCCCGCCGGATCGGTGGCCGGCTGAAGGCGGCCCGCCTGCGGGCCGGGCTGACCCAGCAGCAGCTGGCGGAGGGCCGCTACACGAAGGCCTATGTCAGCGCCCTCGAGAACGGGCTGGTGAAGCCCTCGATGGCGGCCCTCGACTTCCTCGCCGAGCGGCTCGGCGTGCCGGCCAGCTCGCTGATCAGCGACGAGGCGCCGGCCTGGACGAGGCTGGAGGCGGACCTCCGGCTGGCCGCCGGTCGCTGGCTCGAGGCGGCTGATGGCTACCGGACGCTCCTCGCCGCCTCGCCCGAGCCGGCCGTCCGGGCCGATGTGCTGGTCGGGCTGGCGGAGGCGCTGATCCGGCTCGACCAGCCGTCCGAAGCGGTCGGCGCGGCGAGTGAGGCGGCCGATCTGTTCACGCGCCTCGGCCGCCCGGCCGACGCGGCGCGGGCGACCTACTGGCTCGCCGGTGCCCAGTACGAGCTGGAGAACTCGGCCGAGGCCCGGAACCTCCTGACCTCGATCCTTGCCGCCGTCCGGGCCGGCCTGGCAATCGAGCCGCGCTTCCACCTGCGGGTCCTGATGGCCCTGGCGACCGTCGAGGCCCGGGACGGCAATCACGCCGCCGCGCTCGGCTACCTCGAGGAGGTCCGGGCCCTCGAGTCGACCCTCGACGACCGCCGGCGGGCAACGTTCCTCTACGACCTCGCCCTGAGCTATCGCGAGACGGGCGATCTCGAGGCGGCGATCCGGACCGGCCACCAGAGCCTCGCCCTCTTCCGCGGCCTCGAGGCCGAGGCGGAGACCGCGGTGCTCGAGAACGACCTCGCCCTCTCGTTCCTCGTCCTGCCCAACCTGGAGCGGGCGGCCGAGCACGCCGCGAGCGCCCGTCGGCGCTTCGAGCGGCTCGGCGACGAGCGGATGCTCGCCCACGTCACCGACACCGAGGCGCGGATCGCCCTCGCCGGCGGCGACCAGGCACGGGCGCTCGACCTGGCCGAGCGGGCACTCGCCCTCGCCAAGCGGACGTCGAACGAGAAGGCGACCGTCGATGCGCTCGCCACCCGGGCCCGGGCGCTCGTCGCCCTCGGCCGGCCCCAGGAGGCGAACGAGGCCTTCGAGCGGGCGGCGGATCTCGCCCGCGCCGGTGCCCGACCGGGCCGGCTGCGTGAGGTCCTCGGCGAGTGGGCGGACCTGCTGGCCCAGATCGGGGACCACCGGCGCGCCTACGAGATCAGCCGGGAGGCGCTCCAGGCCGGATAGCCGGCCGGGCCCAGGCCCGCCCTCCGGAGGCGTGACTCAGCCGGCGGGGACCTCCCCGAGAGGCTCCAGACGGTAGAACCGACCAACCGCCCGCACGTGGTCGCGGGCGAGCCAGTAGATGACGTTGCCCGGGAACGGGTGCTGGCGGAATGTCGCCCGGATCGCCCGCTCGCGCTCCGGGCCGTCGGCCAGCAGGATCGCCCGGACCGTGACCGGCTCGTGTCCCGGTCGTCGTAGTGACGCGATTCCCGCCGCGTCGAGATTGGCCGTCCAGTCCGACGCCCCGGCCGGATGGCCCACGTACCACGCCTCGCCGACGGTCAGCAGGCCCAGGAGGACGCGGCGTGGCTGGCCGGAGCGCCGGCCGGCGACCGTCAGCTCGACCGTGTCGCCGAGCGGGTGGCGGCGCAGCCAGCGCCGCAGGAGCGGCTCCCCGACCCGGATCAGGCGGTAGAAGGCCGGGAAGAACGCCGCCCAGAGGCGTGAGGGCCGCCGCTGGCCCTGGCTCACGTCTCGAGCCCGAGCACCCGCCGGGCGTGGGCCGGATCGTCGACCGTGATCGCCACCTCGACCGTGGCCGGCGAGCGGCCGACGAGCACGATCCCCTCGATGTTGATCCCGGCGTCGGCCAGCTTCTCGGTCACCGAGGCGAGCTCGCCCGGCCGGTCCTCGATCTCGACGATCACCGGGCGTCCCTCGGCGTACAGGTGGCCGGAGGCCCGGAGCACCTGGCGCGCCTTCGCCTCGTCGCTCGTGGTCACGATCGCGTAGCCGACGTCGCCCATCCCGCCGCCGGCGATGTCCGCGATGTCGACGCCCCGCGCCGCCAGCTTCCGGGCAAAGTCGGCCAAGGCGCCGGGGCGGTTGCGCAGCTGGACAACGAACTGGGTGGTCATCCTCGCTCGTCAGTGCCTCCGGGTTCGAGTGTGGCAACGGGCGGCCGAGCCGCAAGTGCCGTCCGTCCCGGGCTATTCGTCCCAGCCCGCCCCGGATGCCCAGGGCGCATCTCGGTCGTCCGGGCACCGCGACCGGGGGGCGGCCCGGACGCCGATCGGCCGCGCTCCGGCGACGCCGACGCCCGTCGGCCGCGCTCGGCCGGCCAGCACCCGCCGGTCGGTCGATGGCCGATCGAGGTTGGCTGCGCTATCATCGGATCGCTCGCTGGCGAGTGGCCAAACGGTAAGGCACCTGACTCTGGATCAGGGGATTGAAGGTTCGAATCCTTCCTCGCCAGCCAAACCACAAGATCTGGGGCACACACCGCCAGGTCTCGATCGCATCCGTGGCCACCGGATGACGCGATCCCGAACTCCGCACCGACGCGACGTTCACGGGCTATTCGAGCGGCTCGTCGTCGACCAACATGAATGTGCTACTGTTAGCACATGG
>JAKAHU010000324.1 GCA_021825385.1 Chloroflexota bacterium
GGGCACGACGACCGGTCCGTTCCGGGCCGAGCTCGAGCGCTCCGGGCTCGTGGCGGGCCGCGACTTCGACCTCGCCTTCGCCCCCGAGCGGGTGAACCCGGGCGATCCGGCGAGCGCCCGGCGCGACGTGCCCCGGCTCGTCGGGGGCGCGACACCGGCGGCCACCGCCCGGGCCGCGGCGCTCCTGCGCCGGATCAACTCGACCGTGGTCGAGATGAGCTCGCCCGACGCGGCCGAGCTGGCCAAGCTGCTCGAGAACGTCTTCCGGAACGTGAACATCGCCCTGGTCAACCAGCTCGCCCTCCTGTGCGAACGGATGGGGCTCGATGTCTGGGAGGTGATCGACGGCGCGGCGACGAAGCCGTTCGGGTTCATGGCCTTCCGGCCCGGACCGGGGGTCGGTGGCCACTGCATCCCGGTCGACCCCTACTACCTGGCCTGGCGGGCCCGCGAGTTCGACTTCGTCGACCGCTTCGTCGAGCTCGCTGGCGACATCAACCTGGCGATGCCGCGCCACGTCGTCGATCTCGTGGCCGAGGCCCTGAACGACCGCGGCCAGGCCCTGCGCGGCGCACGGGTCGGTGTCCTCGGTGTCGCCTTCAAGCCGGACGTGCGCGACCCGCGCAACTCGCCCGCAGCGGACATTCTCGCCCTCCTCGCCGGTCGCGGCGCCGAGGTCACCTACCACGATCCGCACGTGCCGCGTTTCCGGGCCGCCGACGGCCGCGATCTGGCCAGCCGCCCGCTCGAGGAGCTCCTCGACGGCTCGGACGTCGTCGTCGTCGTGACCGCCCACCGGGCGATCGACTGGGACGAGGTCTATGCTCGCGCCCCGCTCGTGGTGGACACGACGAACAGCTCGCGCGGGCGGGCGCTCCGCCCCCGGCAGGTTCTCCGGCTCGGCGCCGGATGGTCGAGCGACGGGATGCGGTAGCATACCGCCCGTCCCCGGCGGTCCGGACATGGCCCGCCGCGCGTCTCGTTGAAGCTCCGTACGAACAGGATCTGGCACCCGTATGACCTTTCGAGCCAAGCCCGTCGTCAGGCGGGCGCACCGACCGTCCTGGGAGACCGAGGATCGGCGCAACCTCTACCTGAACATCGGGTTCGGGCTCGTCGTCCTCCTGGCCGTGCTCATCCTCGCCGCCGCCGCCGGCGCGAGCTACTACGGCGATCACTTCGCCTCGGTGGCCACGGTGAACGGGGAGACGATCACCAAGGACGACCTGCGCGACCGGGTCGCGGTGGACGGCTTTCGGCTCAATCGTTCCGAGTCGCTCGTGCGCGATGAGCTGAACAGCGGGCGGATCACCCAGGCCGCCGCCGACCAGCAGCTCTCCTCGATCAACCAGGCCCGCCAGAACCTTGCCAGCTCGTCGCTCGAGCGGCTGATCGATGCCACGCTCCAGGCTCAGCTCGCGGCCAAGGAGTCGATCACGGTCGGCGAGCAGCAGATCGACGACCAGCTGACCAAGGAGGCCACCCACCCCGAACGGCGCCACATCTGGGCGATCGAGGTCAAGCCGGAGCTGTCGGCCAACGCCACCACGCCCACGGCCGAGCAGAAGGCGGCCGCCCGGGCCAAGGCGGACAAGGCGCTCGCCGACCTGAAGGCCGGGACGGCCTGGGAGGAGGTCGCCAAGAGCGTCTCGGCCGATGCCGCCGCGCAGGGTGGGGACCTCGGCTGGGCGACCAAGGACGGACCGTTCGACCAGGCCCTCCTGGACGCCCTCTTCGCGGCCGCCAAGGACACCCCGACCGAGGTGATCGAGGGGGCCGACGGGACGTACCGGATCGGCCGGGTCACCGAGATCGTGCCGGCCAGGACCGACCCTGACTATCAGCAGCAGATCAGTGATGCCGGCGTCTCGCTGACCGCCTATCGCAAGGCGGTCAAGGCGGACCTGGTCCGGACCGCGCTCGACGAGAAGGTCACCGCCCGGGCGACCGGGACGCCGAGCCTGATGCGCCAGGTGAGCGAGATCTTCCTCCAGGGCAGCCCGGGTGGCACCCCGGTCGACGAGGTGAAGGCGGCCCACATCCTCTACTCGCCGAACGGCGACCCGTCGAAGGCGAAGGACCTGCCGGCTGACGATCCGGCCTGGAAGGCGGCCGAGGAGAAGGCGAACGCCACCTACGAGACGCTGCGCAAGGACCCCTCGAAGTTCGCCGAGCTGGCCAAGGCCGAGAGCGACGACAAGGTTTCCGGCGCCGACGGGGGCACCCTGCCCTGGTTCAAGCAGGCCGACGTCGATCCCTCGTTCGCGGCCGCGATCTTCGCCCAGGGTCTCACCCCGGGCCAGATCCTTGCCCCGGTCAAGTCGCAGTTCGGCTGGCACGTGATCCGCTTCGACGCCCGCCGGGCGGACGCCTCGGTCCGGATCAAAGAGCTGCACGACCAGGCGCTCGCCCCGGGTGCCGACTTCGCCGCTCTGGCCCGGGCGAACTCGGACGGGCCGCAGGCGGCCGACGGCGGTGCGCTGGGCTGGATCGCCCGCAACCAGATCGCCAAGGAACAGGAGGACGCGATCTTCGCCACCCCGGTCGGGGGCGTGAGCGAGGTGCTCTCGACCCCGTCGGGTTACTACATCTTCAAGGTCTGGAAGGAGGAGACGCGGACGCCGGATGGCGAGCAGCTCGCGACCCTGAAGTCCCAGGCGTTCCAGAACTGGTACGCGACCGAGAAGGCGGCGGCGAAGATCGAGCGGACGAACGCACCGCCGGCCGTGACACAGTAGGGGGAGATGCGGCCGACGTGCTCGATGCGCTCGTAGCGGAGGCGCGGGTCCGCTGGGGGCTCGACCTGGCGGCCGGCCTCCAGGTGGTCGCCGCCGAGCGGATCGTCGCCACCCCGCTCGAGCCCTCGCGGCCGCTCGTGCTCGTGCCCCTGGCGATGCTCGGTGCCGAGCGGGCACGGGCGGGGGCGGAGAGCGCCGGCCCGGCGCCGGGTGTCCGCGAGCCGGGTGAGGCCTGGGAACCGGGCGACGCGGGCTCGCCGCTTCCGGGCCGCCATGGGCCGTCCGGCCGCGAGCCGCTGCCGCTTCTGCGCCGGCTCTACCCGGCCGAGCACCCGGTCGGGCGGTTCGGCCGGACGGAGGGGACGACCGTCGGCGCGCTCGTCGAGGCCGATCTCGGCCTGGCACTCTATCTTGGCCCGGTCTCGCCGGTCACCGCGGTGGCCAGCCCCTGGGCCCTGCCCTGGATCTCGAACCGGCTCCGCCAGCCGGACGGCTGCCCGTGGGATCGCGAGCAGACCCACGAGTCGCTGCGCAAGCACCTGCTCGAGGAGGCGTACGAGGTCAGATCGGAA
>JAKAHU010000065.1 GCA_021825385.1 Chloroflexota bacterium
TTCGTCGAACGGGTGGACGAAGGTCAATCCCCGTTCGTCGCGCAGCGCCTCCATCCGGGCCCAGGTCTCCCCGACGTGGGCACCGTAGAGCACGACCTCGGCGCCGTAGCCCAGACAGGCGTCGACCTTCGAGCGGACGGCCGCGGCGGGCATCGTCACCACGACCGGCACGCCCGCCTCCCGTCCCGCCCAGGCGTACGCTTGGCCGGCGTTCCCGGCTGACAGCGTGATCACCCCGCGGACACGCTCCTCTGGACTGAGAGCGCCGATCCGGGCCAGCGCCGCGCGGGCCTTGAACGAGCCGGTCTTCTGGAGCTGCTCGGCCTTGGCGAACAGCCGGCCCTCGCCCAGGACCACGCCGCACGACGCGCGGACCATCCGGGCGGCGGTCGACGAGCTCAGGATCGGGGTGCGATGGACCCGTCCGGCGAGGCCTGCCCGGGTGGCCAGGATCCGCTCGAGCGGGACGACATGCTCGGTCACGCCGCCAGTATCGCAGGGCACCTGGGCCGCCGCCAGGCGGCCAACTTGCGTGCTTGCGCAACTGGTGAGATACTGCCGGCATGCTGCAACTCCAGGGACCGTCGGACGCCGACCGGAAGCGGTTCGCCGCCGTCGGTCGGGCCCTCTCCGACCCGAAGCGACTGTGCGTCCTCGAGTCGCTCGCCGCGGGCGAGCTCTCGGTGAGCGAGCTGTCGGCGCGGGTCGGTTGCCACGTGCCCAACATGAGCCAGCATCTGGCGGTGCTCCGCAGCGCCGGGCTCGTCCTGACCCGGCGCGAGGGGAACACGATCTACTACCGCCTCGCCGACCCTCGGGTCCTCGAGGCCTATCGACTCATCCAGACGATCGCCGGCTAGGCGATCGAAGACGCCGACCGGTCCCGGCGACCGGACGGCAGCAAACCCGCGCCCACGCGGAGAAAGGACCCTCAGCCTGATGGCCGAGATCAAGGCAGCCACGGACGAGACCTTCGAGCAGCTCGTCCTCAAGAACGAGAAGCCGGTCATCGTCGACTTCTGGGCCGCCTGGTGCGGGCCGTGCAAGATGGTTGCGCCCGAGATGGAGAAGATCGCCCAGAAGTACGAGGGCGCCGTCGACGTGGTCAAGGTCGACGTCGACGCGAACCCGGGCCTGTCGCGCGCGTTCAACATCATGAGCATCCCGACGATCGCCTTCTTCCAGCCCGGCAAGCAGCCGATGGGAGTGGTCGGCTTCCGGCCGATGGAGCAGCTCGAGGAGCAGTTCGGCCTCAAGCAGTACGCGAAGAACCAGCCCAAGGCCTGACCGGCGGCGAGCCGTCCGCCTGACCGGCGGCGGGCCGTCCAACCCCGAGCCAGAACCAACCATGCCCGAACGGCCGCCCTGACCGGCGGCCGTTCGGTTCGTCCGGCCGACTCACCCCGAGCGCACCCCGCTTCAGCGGGCGGCGGCCAGGATCGCCGCCAGGTCGTCGCGGTGTTCCCCGTAATGGTCGATCGTCTCGGCCAGGAAGAACTCGAGGAATTCGGCGTTCTTCACCCAGCGAGTCTCGGGCACGACCGTCAGGTAGCCCCGGAGCTCGCCGGGGACGGTTCCGAACCGCCGCCTGACCTCGTCCATCGGCAGAGCGGCCCAGGTCGCCTGGATCTCGTCGTTGATCGCGTCACCCCGCGCCTCCCAGTCGGCGTCGGCGCTCACCTTGGTCGGACTCGTCTCGTTCACCGCCAGTTCGCGCGCCACCGCCAGCGCCTGCTGCTGCCAGGCCACGAGGTGGGCGATCAGGTCCCGCCCGGACCAGCCGTGGGCCGCCTCGACCGGCCGCGAGAGCTGCTCGTCGGAGAGCGTCTCGAGGGCCTCGAACGGCCGCCAGGCGTCGCGTTCATCCTCCAGGAACGAGAGTGCATCCAGATACATCGCATCCTCCTTGTCTGGCCGGGCTGGCTTGGCCGGGGCTGGCCTGGCCGGGGCTGGCCTGGCCGGGGCTGGCCTGGCCGGGGCTGGCTTGGCCGGGGCTGGCTTGGCCGGGGCCGGGCGGGCCGCCGACCGGCGGTTGGGGCCCGGTGCGGGCTGTCCTGGCTGGGTGGTCGCTCAGCGCCCCCAGCTAATCAGCCGCTCGGGGGTGATCACGATCACGACCGGCCGGCCTGAACGGGCGTAGCGCTCCGCCGTCTCGTGCGGCGGCCGATCGGGCTGGTAGCGGCGGACCTGTTCGGTCGTGATCCTGAGGTACTCCCGCCGGCCATCCTCGCCGTCGATCACCCAGGCCCGGCCGCGGGCGAGGACGCCGCGCTTGCGCCGGATGTCGGCGTCGATCTCGATCGCGGCCCGACCCGAGCGCCTGACGTTGGCGACCTTGCGGTCCCCCGCCTGGGCCCCGACCCAGAACGACTCGCCGTCCCACCAGAACCAGGCCGGTACGACGTGCGGCTCGCCCGCCTCGTCGATCGTCGCGATCCGGGCCAGGTTCGGCTCGGCCAGGAAGTCGGCCAGCAGATCCCGGTCGGCCGCCCAGCCGCTGGCCTCGAGCGTCACCACGGCCAGCGCTCAGACCGCGACCGGCTCGCGGTACTCACCGAACACCTCGCGCAGGACCCGGCACTGCTCGCCGAGGGTGGCGTAGGCCGCGGCGCAGCGGATGAAGTGGGGCATCAGGTTCGTGGCCGACGAGCCGGGCCGGGTGGCGGCCTCGCGCAGGCCGGCCAGGGCGACCGCCACCGCCTCGGGGTCCCGCTCGCGTCGCGTCCGCTCGAGGCGGGCCAGGTGCGCTCGCAGGGACGTCTCGGAGACCTCGAGGAGAGGGATCGCGAGGACCTCGTCGGGATCGGCGTAGCGGTTCACCCCGACGATCGAACGCTCGCCGGCATCGACCTCACGCTGGAAACGGTAGGCCGCGTCGGCGATCTCGCGCTGGGGGTATCCCTCGCTGATCGCCCGGACCATCCCGCCCCGGCGGTCGATCTCGTCGAGATAGCGCCACACGGCGCGCTCGGTCTCGTTCGTCAGCGCCTCGACGAACCAGGACCCGCCGAGCGGGTCGACCGTGTTCACGACGCCCGTCTCCTCCGCGATCACCTGCTGCTGACGGAGGGCGAGCAGCGCCGCCTCGGCCGACGGGACCGCCCACGCCTCGTCGTAGGCGTCGGTGTGGAGCGACTGCGTGCCGCCCAGCACAGCCGCCAGGGCCTGGATCGCGACCCTGGTCAGGTTGTTCAGCGGCTGCTGGGCGGTGAGCGAGACGCCGGCCGTCTGGGTGTGGAAGCGCAGCCAGGTCGAGCGCTCGTTCTCGGCCCGGTAGCGCTCGGTCATCAGCTTCCACCAGATCCGCCGGGCGGCCCGGAACTTGGCGATCTCCTCGAAGAAGTCGCTGTGGGCGTTGAAGAAGAAGGACAGCCGGGGGGCGAAGTCGTCGACTCGCAGGCCCCGCCGGAGCGCGTCCTCGACGTAGGCCATCCCGTCGGCGATCGTGAAGGCGAGCTCCTGGACGGCCGTCGAGCCCGCCTCGCGGATGTGGTAACCGCTGATCGAGATCGTGTTCCAGCGCGGCATCTCGCGCGTCCCGAACTCGATCGTGTCGGTCACCAGGCGCATCGATGGCTGGGGCGGGAAGAGGAACTCCTTCTGGGCGATGAACTCCTTGAGGATGTCGTTCTGGATCGTGCCCTCGAGCACGGCCCGGGGCACGCCGCGCTTCTCAGCGGCCACGATGTACATCGCCCAGATCGGCGCCGCCGGCGAGTTGATCGTCATCGAGGTGCTCACCCGGTCGAGGGGCAACCCGTCGAGCAGGACCTCCATGTCGGCCAGTGAGCTGACCGCGACCCCGCACGTTCCGAACTCGCCCTCGGCCTCCGGGTCGTCGGTGTCGTAACCGTACAGGGTCGGCATGTCGTAGGCGATCGAGAGGCCGGTCTGGCCGGCGGCGAGGAGCTGTCTGAAGCGGGCGTTCGTGTCCTCCGCGGCACCGAATCCGGCGAACATCCGCATCGTCCACAGGCGCGAGCGGTACCCGGTCGGATGGATCCCCCGGGTGTACGGCGGTTCGCCCGGCAGGCCGATGTCACGAGCGGGGTCGAAGGCGTCCCAGCGACCGCGGGCCAGCGGGTCGCCATGGTGGTCGACGGCGGTCGGACCGCCCGCTCCGGCCGGCCCACCGTCGGGCCGGCTCAGCCAGTCCCACGGGCCGTACAGGCGCTCGATCTCGACGTCGCTGATCGTCGAGAAGCGGGCCCGCCGCTCGGGGGCACGTTCGAGGGCGGTGCGCAGCCGCTCGGCGACCCAGGCCCGGCGCCGGGCCTCCCAGCCCGATCGGTCGCTCATGGCACGGACTCTAGCACGGGCGACCGGGGAGGCCACGCCTCGAGGCCCAGGCCACCCGGAAGCCGGGGCGGGGCGGCGCGGGCTACGGGAAGGCGGCGATCGCGGCCTCGATCTCGGGCCCGGATACGTCGGCGGCAAGCACGGCCTGGACGACCCGGCCGTTCGCCGACGGCCAGACCACGACCGTCTGCGGAACGTCGCCGTTCAGGAGGTCGAGGCGGTAACCCTGCCGCCCGTCGACCAGCGGCCGGCTCGGCTTGAGCGCCTGGGTCCGGCGGGCGGTCCGCGCACCGGCCTCGTACCACTCCCCGATCTCGGCCGCGGTCAGCCCGTCGGCCTCGAACACGACCAGCGTGATCCCGCTGGTCGAGCTCCGCTCCCAGAGCCCGCCCGCGAAGCGCAGCTCGGCAATCCCGTGCCCGGCGAGCGTGCCCAGGTTCGCCGGGGTGCAGTTGCGGCCCGAGTCGAGGCGGGTCGGCGGCTGACCGGCGAGCCGGGCCGGGACGAGCGCCTCGAGTTCGGGATAGGCGCCCGCCACCCGGACATCGGCCGTGCACGGCGCCGACGGGTCGAAGGAGGGACTGACGGCGGCGCTCGCGCAGCCGGCCAGGGCGAGCACGACGGTGAGCCGGATGCCGACGGCGATCAGCGCTCTGGGCCGGCCGGCCGCCCGGGACGGCCATCGAAGGGGGTGCATGGACCGAGGGTAGCGTGCCTCGCCGCGACGCGCCCGCTGCGGTCGGCGATGATACGGCGACGATGCCCTACTCGCCCTCGGACTACTGGGAGCAGCTCCACCGCCGCGATGACCTCTCCGCGGTCGGGCAGTCCGCCCTGCCGGCCGGGATCAACGGGTGGCTGTACCGGACCCTCGCCCGCAACCACGCCCGGTTCCTGCGCCGCCATCGGCTCGACCGGCCCCTCCCCGGGCGGGTCTTCGACGTCGGCGCCGGGACCGGCTTCTGGGTCGCCTGGTGGCGCGAGCGTGGGGTGGCCCGGGTGGACGGCTGCGACCTCGTGGCCGAGGCCGTGGACCGGCTGAACGCCCGCCTCGGAACCGAGCGCGGCCGGGTCCGGGTCGCCGACATCACCGACCCGGCCGGGCTCGGACCGGAGGCGTACGACCTCGTCAGCTGCCACAACGTCCTGCTCCACGTGACCGATGACGTCCTCTTCGGTCGCGCCCTGGCCAACGTGGCGGCCCTCGTCGCGCCGGGCGGGTCGCTCGTGCTGACCGAACCGATCCTGATCCACCCCGAGTACGAGCGTCCGTACGATCCGGATCGCCATTCGCGGGCCCGGGCCCTGGCCGCCTACCGCGAGCCGCTCGAGGCGGCCGGGCTCCGCCTCGACGCCCTCGAGGCCGCCACGGTCCTCGGCAACAACCCGATCGAGGCCGGCTCGCCGGCGGCGCTGGCGCGCTTCAACCGCTGGTGGCGGTTCGTCGCCCGCCGCTCGAAGGAGGACCCTCGGAGCGCGGCCTGGCTCGGCCGGCTGATCTACCACCTCGACCCCCTGGCCCTGCGGACCGGCGCGGCGCCCTCGAGCAAGTTCGCGGCGTTCCGCCGACCGGCGGGCGCTCAGCCGGGCGCCTGACCCCCGATCCGCTCGGCCCGGCGCGGGCGGGCGATCCCGCGGGCGTCGAGGTCGGCCCGGATGACGCGGGCCGCGGCGACGAGGTCCGGATCGCGGGTGATCGTGCCCGCGATCCAGTCGATGTACGAGGGCTCGAAGGCGGCGATCTCGCCGAGCGTGTGGCCACGGAACTTGCCGAACTCGATCTGGCGGGCGAGCGCCTGCTCGAGCGTCGGCGCCTCGGGCGGACGGAAGCGGCGAAGGCGGGCCCGGCGCAGCGGCCCGGTCGGCTCGGACGCCCGGGGCGGCTCACGCTCGACCCGCTGCGCCCGGCGCGGCGGCTGACCGGGCGGGTGGCTGACCCGCGAGGCGCGGGTCGTCGTCTGGTTCCGGGGCCGGAAGGTATCGCTCGTGTCGAGCCGGGCCGTCACCGGCCGTCCCGGCCGCGGCCGCGGTGGACCCCCTTCCGGACGACCGCCGCCGGGATGTCCCGCACCCGGGGCACCCGATCCCGGGGCACCCGATCCCGGGGCACCCGCACCGGCCCGGCCCACCCCGCCCGCGCCGCCCGGTCGGCCGGCCGGCCGGGGACGCGCGCCAGCCCCGATCCCCTGCTCGGCCCGGCGCCGGAGCTCCTCGTAGGCCGCGTTGATCTCGGCCATCCGGCGGGTGGCGGAGCGCGCCGCCGCCGGGTCGGCGATCGCCAGATCGGGGTGATGCTCCCGAGCCAGCCGGCGCCAGGCTGCCTTGATCGCCGCCGGGCTAGCGTCCGGCGGGACGCCCAGGACCTGGCAGGGATCGCGTCTCGGCACGCCTCAAGTCTAGCGGCCCCGATCCGGAGGCGGCGCTCCGGGCTCGGTCGCCTCGGGGGCGGGCTCGACCGCCTCGGGGGCGGGCTCGACCGCCTCGGGGGCGGGCTCGACCGCCTCGGGGGCGGGCGCGCCCTGGGCCAGGTAATGCTCGACCGCAGCGTCGAGCCCGACGTCCCGGCCGGCCTGCTCGGACAGGAGCCACTTCGTCTCGAGCACGTCGCAATAGGCCTGCAACGGGTCGCGCTGCGGTCCGATCGCGGGCGCCAGCTGCCCAAGACGGGGCCGCAGGACCTCGTTCAGCCAGCGCCGGGCCCCCTCTTCGCGCCGGAGGGTGATCCCCTCGTCGGCCTCGAGCCAGGCCTGGTACTCGCGCAGGTCGTTGAGCAGCAGCCGGGCCTGCCCCTCGAGCGCGACGAGCCCGGTCAGCTGGGCGAGCCGGTGCGAGTGGAAGCGGCGGGTCGTGACCGCGGCCCGCAGGCGGATCCGGCCCGGCGCCGAGCCCGGCACCAGCTCGATCTCGTCGACTGCAAAGCCAAGCTCGTTCAGGCGCCGGATCCGGCTGTTCACCGCGAACCGGTCGCCGGCCCTCAGTTCCGGTTCGTCGTGGAGTTCGGCCCAGACCGCCTCGTACCGCCGGCGCGCGCTCTCGGCGGCGGCGATCGCCTCGTCGAATGCGTCCGGCCGGCCCTGGAGGGCGGCCAGGTCGGCCAGCCCGAAGGCGATGTTCTCGACCAGGACCTCGAGGTCGTAGGCTCGCTGGCCGTCGGACAGCGAGGGGTGGACCTCCGACGTCTCGGCGTCGACGAGGAAGGCCTGGATCCGGTCGCCGTCGCGCCGGAAGAGCGTGTTCGCCAGCGAGCAGTCGCCCCAGAAAACGCCGCTCCGGTGGAGGTCGACGAGCAGCCAGGCCAGCGCGTCGAGGAGCCGGTCGCGGTCCGGGCCCGGCCCAAGCGGGAAGCGCATCAGGAGCCGGCGGTACTGGAGCGAGTGGGCCAGGTATTCGGTGACCAGGATCGCCGTGCCGCGTTCGGGGGCCGCGGCGATCCCGACCGGGGTGACGGCCGGCAGCTCCAGCGCCTCGAGATGGCGAAGCACCTCGTACTCGCGGTCGGCGATCTCGAGCGGCATCTCCTTGAGCGCGTGGATCGTCCCGTCGAGGTCGAGGAAGCGGACGAGGTGACGTGACGGCCCAACCGGCAGATGGCGAAAGCGGAGCTGGTCCGCGGGCCAATCGGCGAGGGGTAGCTGCCAGGGCAGCCCGAGCAGGCCCCGGGCGCTCGTGCGCAGGCGCAGGCGGGGGAAGGGCTGCTCGGGCGAGGCGCCGGGGTTCTTCCCCGGCTCGCTGGGCGGCTCGCTCAGAGGCGCTTGCGCAGGTATGTCGTCACCGTCGGATCGTACCCGAGCGACTCGTACAGCTGGCGTGCCTCGGGCCGGTGGTGGCCGGCCGTCAGCTCGGCGAAGACGGCGCCCCGCTCGCGGGCGACCCGCTCCGCCCCGGCGACCAGGAGCCGCCCGATCCCGCGCTCGCGAACGCCCGGATCGACGACCAGAGCCATGATCCGCGCGATCCGGTCGTCGTGCTCGAAGCGGGGCAGCACGTGCAGGGCGACGAACCCGAGGACCTCGCCGTCGAGCGCGGCCACGAGCACCCGCGAGTCGGGTGGCGCGAACCGCTCCAGGCGGGCGAGGATATCGCTCGGGCCGGCCGGGTAACCCTCGTCGGAGAGCAGCGTGGCGATCCGGGGGGCATCGTCCGGCGTGGCCGGCCGGAGCTCGATGGGAGGCTGTTCGCTCATCGTTCGATGGTACCCGGTGCGAGCAGGTAGTCGCCCGCCCGCCCGCCGACGATGTCCAGGCCGGCCCGCCGGTAGACCGAGATGGCCCGGTCGTTGTGGGCGTGAACGCCCAGGTACACCTGGCGCGACCCGGCCGCGATCGCATCGTCGATCAGGGCCTCGGTCACGAGCAGGCCGTGACCCTGACCGCGGTGCCGGGGCCGCGTCCCGATCGAGGACAGATAGCTCGCCCCGTCGAACGTGTAGCGCTTGCCGACCGCGACCGGTTCAGCGCCCGAGCGGACGAGGCAGACGTGGAAGGCCGGCGATTCGAACGATTCGAGCAGCTCGGCCGCGATCGCCTCGTGACGGTCGGGATCGACCGCGAACGACTCGCCCACGAGGCGGGCGATCTGGTGCACGGTCTGATCGCCCACGCTGACCCCCGGACCACCGTGCAGGCGCTCGACGGTGACCCCGGGGGCGGGTCGGCGCCGCTCGCGGCCCGAGGACCGGACCAGGGCCATGACGTACCCGGCTCCGACCTCACGGAAGCCCTGATCGACCAGGCGCGGCCCGAGGTCGGCCGGGGTGTTGAAGGCCGGGCCGGTCCAGATGTGCGGTCGACGATCGAGACCGGCGAACAGGGCCAACAGCTCGGCCAGCCGGCGCTCGAACCGGATCGGGTCGTGGGGCCAGCGGACCGCCGCGACGCGGTTGAAGAACGGGTCACGGTTGCCCGGCGCGTGGAGCAGGACGCAGTCGCCCAGGTCGCGGATCAGCCGGCCACCGAGCGCATGGGCTCGCGTCTCGTGGACCTCGATGAACCGGAACGCCGCCTCGTCGAGGCCATGCAACGGCGGCCCGGCGGCCCGGCCCGGGACGGTCATCGCGACCCGGCTCCAGCGGTCCTCCGGCGCGGCCCCGGGCCAGGGCCCGAACCCAAAACCGATCGACCCGCGCGATCGTACCCACCGGACACGGGCACCGGCCGCCACGCCGTGGCGAACGCCGCCACTGCCCGGGCCGACACCAGGGAGGAACGCCTGCCATGCGAACGGCCAGCGCGATCGGTCTCCTGCTCTCGGCGGCAGTTGCCGTCGCCGCCTGTTCGGGCTCCGGCTCCGGTGGCGGGTCGAACCAGAGTCCGGCCGCCGATCAGGGCTACGACGGCTCGCGCTACGGGTCGAGCGAGCCGGCCTCGAGCCCCGCCCCCAGCAGCGCACCCTCGGCGGCGGGCGGCGCGGCCAGTGCCCCGGCCCCCGCGGGCGCGGCGGCCGCGGTCACGATCAAGGGCTTTGCCTTCAACCCGGCGGCGATCACCGTTCCGGCCGGCACGACGATTACCTGGACGAACGAGGACAGTGCCCCCCACACCGTCACCCTCGACTCGGGAGCCACGACCAGCAGCGCGCTCTCGACCGGGGCGACCTACTCGCAGACCTTCACGACCGCGGGGACGTTCGCTTACCACTGCTCGATCCACCCGTCGATGAAGGGCTCGGTGACCGTCACCCCGTAGCCCGCGGTCAGCCGGTTCGGGCGGCAACGAAGAGCGACGCTCCCGACGGGAGGTCGATCAGCTCCGGCGCGGGCAGGCCGGCCCGCTCGAACAGCTCGACGAAGCCCTCCCGCGGGTAGAGCCGGGAGCCCATGAACAGCTCGTCGAGGTGGATCCCCCAGAGGAGCTCGCCGAGCGGCGTGCGATCGTCATCGGGGGTCGAGGGCAGGCACCAGTCCAGAACGAGCAGCCGGCCGCCCGGTCGAAGCGCGGCCCAGGCCGCCTGGAGGCAGCGAACTGGATCGGCCAGCTGGTGGAGCGCGTACTGGAAGTAGGCGAGGTCGAACTCGCCGGCGTGTCCCATCGTCGGGATCTCGCTCGTCTCGATCCGGATCCGCTCTGTCAGTCCGGCCGCCGCGACGTTCGCCACGGCACGCTCGGCCGAGTCGGGCTCGAACTCGACGCCGAGCAGCTCGAGCTCCGGGAACCGGCGCGCCATCGCGATCAGCCAGCGTCCGCCCCCGCAGTGGATGTCGACGACCCGGCCGCCGCGGGCCAGCTCGACCACGAGGTTCGGGAGCAGGGCCAGCGCCTCCTCGAAGAAGACGGCGATGTCCTGGGCGGTCAGCCGTTCGATCGCCCGACGGAAGCGCGCCGGACGCTCGACGAACGGCCGGCCGGAGCGGAAGAAGTCGGCCATCCGCTCGTAATCGAGGCTGGCCACGATCGTGGCCAGGAACTGACCGCCGAGATATTCAGGACGCTGCTCGTCGAGCAGCACGATCGCGACCTCCTCGTCGACGAGGGCCCGCTCGCCGGCCAGCCCGATCAGGTCGAAGGCGTGCGCGGCCCGGGTCCAGGCCCGCGACGGTTCGGGCTGGCAGTCGGTCCGGCTGGCCAGCTCATCGGCCGTCAGGCCCTCCGGCCCGGCGCTGCGCAGGGCGGCGAAGAAGCCGAGCTCGAGGCCGAGGTAGACGACCCAGGTCCGATAGAACCCGCTCAGGGCGGAAACCAGTTCGTCGAAGCGGTCGTCGAGGGTCACGGCCGAGCAAGTGTAGCGCGGGCCGGCGGTCGGGCGGGCGGCGGGCACGGCCGGGGCTACGATGCACCCGCGATCCGACTTCCGGAGGGCGGTTGTGCCCGCCCGATGGTCGAACCGCGATGCAACCGGATGACCCGGCCGTGTGTTGAAGAAGGCGATGGACGACGACCTTGCGCTCTGCCTGGCCAGCGATCTCGACCGGTCGTTTGAACGGCTCGTCCTCGCCCACCAGGACCGTCTGTTCAGCCTCGCCCTGCGCTGGATGGGCGACCCCCGCGAGGCCGAGGAGATCGTCCAGGACGCCTTCGTTCGGGCCTACCGCGCCCTGGGCGGGTACGACCCCGAGCGGATCGCCGGGCTCCGCCTGCGCCCCTGGCTGGCACGGATCACGCTCAACCTGTGCCGCAACCGGGCCCGGGTCCGGCACCCGGTGCCCGTCCGCCTCGACGGCGACGATCCCCCGCCCGTCACCTCCGGACCCGATGGCTCGCCGGACGGCCGCCTGGCCGGTCGGGAGGCGCGCGATCACTGGGCCAACCTGCTCGCCGGCCTGCCCGGCCGGTATCGAGCGCCGGTCGTCCTGCGCCACGTGAGCGGTCTCGACTACGACGAGATGGCCGAGGTGCTGGGCCGGCCGGTCGGAACGCTCAAGGCCCAGGTCCATCGTGGCCTGGCGCTCCTGCGGGCCGCTCACGAGGCGGCCCTCCGCCGCGAGCAAACGGCCGAGGAACCGGCCGCCACCGTCAGGGCCCCGGCTCGGGTGGCCGAGCCCCGGATCCGGGAGGTGACGAGATGACCGAACGATCGAACCCGCCCAGCGACGAGGCGGTCGGCGCCGCCCTGCGCGGTCTCGCGGCGGACGCCCCGGCGACGCTGCTGCCGGCGACCCTCCTGGCGATCGGGCTGGCCGACGCCTGGGCACCGCTCGACAGCCCGATCGGCCGCCTGTTCGTCGCCTTCAACGGCCGGGGGGTCTCGCGGGTCGCCCTGGCCACCGACGACGCGTCGTTCGAGAGCGCCTTCGCCGGTGCGTTCGGTCGCCCGATCAGGCGCGCCGACCGGCTGCCGGAACGGCTCGGCCGGGCGCTCGAGCGGCGGCTGGCCGGCGATCGCCGGGCCCGGGTCCCGGTCGACCTCCGCGGCGCGACGCCGTTCCAGCGGGCCGTGTGGGAGAAGGCGCTCGAGATTCCGCGGGGCGAGGTGCGGCCCTACGGCTGGGTGGCCGCCGAGATCGGCCGTCCGGGGGCGGTCCGGGCGGTCGGCTCGGCGCTCGGCCACAACCCGGTGCCGCTCGTTGTCCCCTGCCACCGCGTCGTCCGCTCAGACGGCCGGATCGGCGACTACGCCCTGGGCAGCGAACGCAAGCGCGCCGTCCTCCAGGCCGAGGGGCTGGACCTGGAGCGGCTCGAGGGGCTCGCCCGTGCCGGCGTCCACTTCCTGGGCTCGGACACGACCCGCATCTTCTGCCTGCCGACCTGCGGTCAGGCCCGTCGAATCCAACCCGCCCACGAGGTTCGTTTCCGTTCCCGCCTCGAGGCGCGGGCGGCCGGCTATCGACCGTGCCGGCGATGCCGCCCTGGCGAAGAGCCAGATCGGATATCATCAGGTCTTGGACCACTTGGCTAATCCAACAGCGGCCGCGGCGTGAGCCACCCTGGCCGCCCCGGCCGCGCCGCGCCGCCGAGCGCGCTCGCGGTCTGGGCCGCCCTGGTCACCCTCTATCTCGTCTGGGGTTCCACCTACCTCGCGATCCGGGTCGCGGTGGACACCCTCCCCCCGTACCTGATGGTCGGGACGCGGTTCCTCATCGCCGGCCTCCTGCTCTACGGCTGGTCGACCCTCCACGGTGACCTCCGGGCGCACCCGCCCAGCCGGCGCGAATGGCGCGATTCGTTCATCGTCGGCACGCTCCTGCTCACCGGCGGGATGGGTCTGGTGGCCTGGGGTGAGCAGACCGTCCCGTCCGGGACGGCCGCCCTGATCGTCGCCCTCCTGCCGGCCTGGGTGGCTCTTCTGGGGCGGGTCTTCTTCGCCGAGCGGGTCGTCCCGCTCGTCGTGGTCGGGATCGCCATCGGCCTGGTCGGGGTCGCCGTGCTCGTCGGCCCGGTCGGCGCGGTCAGCCTCGATCCCGCCGGCCTGGGGGCGATCATCGTCGCCCCGATCCTATGGGCCGCCGGATCGCTCTACTCCGCCCATCGGGCCACCCTGCCCCGCGCCCCGCTCCTGGCCACGGCGCTCCAGATGATCGCCGGTGGGGTCGGGGCCGCCATCGTCGCCCTGGTCCTCGGCGAGTACGGCCAGTTCCGGGCCGAGGCCGTCTCGGCCTCGTCGCTCCTCGGGCTCCTCTACCTGATCGTGATCGGCTCGATCATCGGCTTCGGCGCCTTCGTCTGGCTCCTTCGCTCGGCACCGTTGTCCAAGGTCGCCACGTACGCCTACGTCAACCCGGTCGTCGCCTTCATCCTTGGCGCGATCATCCTGGGCGAGCCGATCACGACCCGGACGGTCGTCGCGGCAGTGATCATCGTCGCCGCCGTCGCCCTGATCGTGACCGCCCGCAGCCGGGCGGCACGCGCCCAGGAGGCGCTCGGGCCGCGCGCCCAGGAGACGTTCGGGCCACCCGACTCGCCCGTGCCGCCCTCCGGCCCGACCGTGCCGCCACCAGCCGCCCGCGCCTCGGACGCCCTCGCGCCCGACTGAGCCGCCGCACCCTCCCGGACGGCGTACGATGGCCCGACTGTCACCCGCCTCACCGCCACCCGGGAGCCACCAGATGACCCACCCGATCCCGCAGACCATGGGCCAGCAGTTCGGCCGCCGCTCGTGGGCCGAGCCCTGGAAGATCAAGATGGTCGAGCCGCTGCGGATGATCAGCCGCAAGGAGCGGCAGCGCGCCCTCGAGGCAGCCGGCTACAACACGTTCCTCCTCCGTTCCGACGACGTCTACATCGACCTGCTCACCGACTCGGGCACGGGCGCGATGAGCGACCGCCAGTGGGCCGGGATGATGCTCGGCGACGAGGCGTATGCCGGCAGCCGGAACTTCTACCACCTCGAGGAGGCGGTCCGGACGCAGTACGGCTTCCGCCATGTCGTGCCCACCCACCAGGGCCGCGGCGCCGAGCACCTGATCAGCCAGACCGCGATCAAGCCCGGCCAGTTCGTGCCGGGCAACATGTACTTCACGACCACCCGGCTCCATCAGGAGCTCGCCGGCGGGGTCTTCGTCGACGTGATCATCGACGAGGCCCATGACCCTGCGAGCCTCCACCCGTTCAAGGGGAACGTGGACCTGGCCCGGCTCGAGGACCTGATCTCGCGCGTCGGCGCCGAGCAGATCGCCTACATCAGCCTCGCCGGCACGGTCAACATGGCCGGCGGCCAGCCGGTGAGCATGGCCAACATCCGGGCCCTGCGCCAGCTCTGCGACCGCCACGGGCTGCGCATCTTCCTCGACGCGACCAGGCTGGTCGAGAACGCGTTCTTCATCCAGGAGCGCGAGCAGGGCTACGCCGACAAGTCGATCGCCGCGATCCTGCGCGAGTTCTGTGACCTCGCCGACGGGGCCTGGATGAGCGCCAAGAAGGACAACCTGGTCAACATCGGCGGCTGGCTGGCGGTGAACGACGACGCCCTGTTCGACGAGCTGCGCAACCTCGTCGTGGTCTACGAGGGGCTCCACACCTACGGCGGCCTGGCCGGGCGCGACATGGAGGCGCTCGCGATCGGGATCGAGGAGTCCGTCCAGGACGACCACATCCGGGCCCGGATCGGCCAGGTCCGGTACCTCGGCGAGCTCCTCACCGACTGGGAGATCCCGATCGTCCAGCCGGTCGGTGGGCACGCGATCTTCCTCGATGCCCGGCGCTTCTACCCGCACATCCCCCAGGACGAGTTCCCGGCCCAGACGCTCGCCGCCGAGCTCTACCTCGATTCCGGGATCCGCTCGATGGAGCGCGGGATCGCCTCGGCCGGGCGGGATCCGAAGACCGGCGACCACCACCGCCCGAAGCTCGAGCTGACTCGCCTGACGATCCCGCGGCGGGTCTACACCCAGGCCCACATGGACGTCGTCGCCGAATCGGTCAAGGCGGTCTTCGACGGCCGCGAGCAGACGCGCGGCCTGCGGATGGTCTACGAGCCGAAGTACCTGCGCTTCTTCCAGGCCCGCTTCGAGCGGCTCTGAGGCGCCGCGGGGACGTGGCCGCCGGCCCCGTCCCCGGACCGCGCGGCGCGCGACCCCGGTGCGCGCGACCCCGTTGCGCGCGACCCCGGTGCGCTCAGGCGCGCAGGCGCCGCCGGACC
>JAKAHU010000066.1 GCA_021825385.1 Chloroflexota bacterium
GACGACGTGCTCGAGATCGTCCTGGATCCAGACCGCGAACGTGCCGAACAGGAGGCCGATGGCGCCGAGGGCCACGACCAGGCCGCGCTCGAGATCGAGCGACCCTGCCGGTCCGCCGAGCGAGCCCCGGACCGCGGTCAGGGCCACGACCGCGAAGCCGGCCGGCGCCCAGGCCAGGAGGAGCGGCAGAGCCGCCTCGGGCGCGGACTGCGAGAGGCGTCCGGCCCAGGCATGGAACGGGATGAGGCCGAAGCGCAGCGCGACCGCGACGACGACTGCAAGGTAGGCCAGCCCGACTGCCGCCGACCCGGTCCCGGGCGGACCCAGACCGCCCCCGAGGCCGGCGACCGCGACCAGGGCCAGGGTCCCTGCGACCGCGACCGCCCGCAGCTCGCGGGCCCCGACCTCGACGCCTCGCTCGTCGATCGGGGCGACGAGGGTGACCAGGATCCCGGCCAGGCCGGCGGCGACGGCGGCCACGAGCGCGGCCAGCGGGTCGGGCAGGGCGAGGGCCAGGCCTGTCCAGGCGAGCGAGGCGAGGATCGCCGCCGGGACGTTGCGCTGCCAGCTCGTGGCGAACCCGATGATCGAGATGGCCAGGCCGGCGCCGGCTGCCAGGGCCAGGAACAGGCGCTGGTAACCGGTTGTGGCGAGCGTCCCGTCGCCGATGACGAGGCTCTGGCCGGGTTGGATGGCGAGCGCCGCGAAGAAGGCCACGGCCAGCCCGGCCAAGCCGACGGCGAGCGACAGGCCCGGCTTCCGGCGGGTCAGCAGGGCGCCCGCCGCCGCGCCCAGCGCGACGACGAAGAAGGGGAGGAAGCTCATCGCCTGGCCCAGGCCCCGATCCCGGCCCCGCGGCCACCGCTGCGGCCGGTCACTCGTCCACCGGCGGGCGAGCCTGTCGTGGCCCGGGACGGCCGCCCGCCCCGGCCCTCCGCCCTCCGGCCTCGAGATCGCCGCGGGCGGCAAACGCATTCGTGCACAGCGCCCCGACCGCCGCGCCGAGGGCGACGGTCAGGCCGGCGATCACGAGCTGGCCGAGCGACCCCGGCGGACCGGCGAGCCCGCTGCTCAGGGTCGTGCCCCCGGTCAGGAGCAGGATGGCGGCGAGACCGAGCCGCAGCACGTCCCGTCCGTGGACGAGCGGTGTCACGGCCAGGGCGACGAGGCTGAAGGCGCCACCCACGATGACCGGTGTCGACCCGGCACCCGCCGCTCCGAGCGCCGTCGCCTCGATCGGCAGCCCGCTCCCCACGCCCGCCCCGACGGCGAAGGCCGCCGCCGCCGCGAGCGCCTCGACCGGCCAACCGACGAGCGAGCCGCGGCTCGCGCTGGTCGTGGCCCGGACGGTGATCCAGAGCAGCTCGAGGGTGAGGACGGCCGCCACGACCCGCGCGGCGAGCGACAGAGGGTCGGGGACCGGGTCAGCGAGCAGCGGTGCGCCGATCAGGGTCAGTCCCAGGCCGAGAATTGCGACCCGCGCATCCCGCGACGAGACGGCGACGATCGCCCCGGCGACCACCGTGACCGCGGTGGCGACGAGGACCGGGTTCATGGCGCCGCCGGCTGGACCCCGGCGTAGATCGGCGTTGGGAGGATGCCGAAGGTATTGACGGGCCAGTAGCGAAGCCAGGCCCGGCCCACGATGCTCTCCCGCGGGATCGGACCGAAGACTCGCGAATCGGCCGAGTTCATCCGATGGTCGCCCATGACGAAGTACTCGCCCTCGGGCACCACCCAGCGGCCCCGGTCGCCGGTCGCGATCGTCTGCTGGCCCTCGTAGACGTAGGGCTCGTCGAGGCGGACACCGTCGATGTAGACCCCGCCGTCCCTGATTTCGACCGTCTCGCCGCCCAGGCCGATGACGCGCTTGATGTAGGGCGTGCCATCGCCCGAGGCCCAGGCCTCGGGTGGGTTGAAGACGATGATGTCGCCGCGCTTGTAGGCATCCAGGCGGGGCGTCAGCTTGTCGACCAGCACGTACTGGTTCGGCTCGAGCGTGTGCTCCATCGACTGCTGCTGGACCCGGTACGGCTGGGCCACGAAGTTCTGGATGACCAGGAAGATGACGAGGGTCAGGACGAGGGTCTCGACGACCTCGAAGAGACACCCGAGGGGGCGTTTGCTCACAAGTCCGGCAGTATAGGGGCTGGCGTCCGGTCGCGCCCCCGGCGCGCCGGGTTCCACCGCCCGGGCCCGGTCCCGGCGCCGGGTCCGGCCGTGTCTCGGGCTGCATACTCTCCCGACCGATCCGAGTTTGACCCACCGAAGCGGTGCTTGTTACACTCGCCCGCGGCCTGTAAGGTTCCGTTCCCGTATGCAAACGGGGCGCCGATGTGCCGTGACCTTCCCCGGACCCAGTCGAGCGGTGGCGCGCCTCGCGTCCCTGAACCCACGCCCTGACAGGAGGAGATCCAGAACCTGATGGACGCCAGTGCGCTCCAGCTGATCATCCCGATCGCGGGCCTCGCCGCGGTCCTCTTTGCCCTGTACCTGGCCCGTGACGTGCTCTCTCGCGACCAGGGGACCCAGGCCATGCAGGATGTCGCCGGCACGATCCTGGAGGGCGCGATCGCGTTCATCCGGCGTCAGTACCAGACGATCGCCCTGCTCGCGCTCGTGGCCTCGGTGATCCTGGGGGTCGTGATCGGGCTCCTCGAGACGAAGGATGTCGCGGACACCGACATCTTCGGCCTGGAGCTCGGCATCCGGACCGGGGTCGCCTTCCTCGTCGGCGCCGCCTGCTCGATGGCCTCCGGGATCATCGGCATGTACATCAGCGTCAAGGCCAACGTGCGGACCGCCGCGGCGGCCCGGCGCAGCCTGGTCGAGGCGGTTCAGGTGGCGATGCGCGGTGGGGCCGTCTCGGGCTTCCTCGTCGTCGCCCTGTCGCTGCTCGGGGTGTGGGCGATCTTCGCCCTCTACGGCGGGTTCGAGCACCCGGCCCAGGCGCCGTTCCTGATCGTCGGCTTCGGCTTCGGTGCCTCCTTCGTCGCCCTCTTTGCCCAGCTCGGGGGCGGGATCTACACCAAGGCGGCCGACGTTGGCTCGGACCTCGTGGGCAAGGTCGAGGCCGGGATCCCCGAGGACGACCCGCGCAATGCGGGTGTGATCGCCGACCTGGTCGGGGACAACGTGGGTGACTGTGCCGGTCGAGGTGCCGACCTGTTCGAGTCGACGGCCGCCGAGAACATCGGGGCAATGATCCTCGGCGTCGGGGTCTACGCGATTGCCACCGCCGCCGGCTGGCCGAACCCGGCGGCCTGGATCTTCTTCCCGCTCGTCGTTCGCTCGTTCGGGCTGATCGCCACGATCATCGCCGTGGCCTTCTTCATCCGCGGCCGCGAGGACGAGGACCCGATGAGCATCCTGAACCGCGGCTATTGGGTGACGACGATCCTGTCCGCGCTCGGGCTCGCCCTGGTCACCGCGACGATGATGCAGACCGGCGCCCAGAACGGCGCCGGCGGCCTTCCGGCCTGGGTCTACTTCTTCTTCGCCGGTCTGGTCGGCCTGGCCACGAGCATCGCCTTCGTGTACATCACCCAGTACTACACCTCGGGGGCCTGGCGCCCGGTCAAGGAGATCGCCCAGGCCTCGAAGACCGGCCCGGCGACGAACATCATCTCGGGCGTGGCCGTTGGCTTCGAGACGACGTTTGTCACCGCGGTCACGATCGGGATCGCGCTCTTCGTCAGCCACTGGCTGGGCGGGCAGGCGGGCATCGTGACCGCCGACGGTCGGAACGTCGGGGGCATCTTCGGTACCGCCGTGGCAACGATGGGGATGCTGATGACGACCGCCTACATCCTGGCCATGGACACGTTCGGCCCGATCACCGACAACGCCGGAGGGATCGCCGAGTTCAGCCGCTCGGAGAAGGGCGCCCGCGAGATCACCGACCGGCTCGACGCGGTGGGCAACACGACCAAGGCCCTGACCAAGGGGTACGCGATCGCCTCCGCCTCGCTGGCCGCCTTCCTGCTCTTCTCGGCCTATATCGACAAGATCAACCTGATCTTCACCCGCCAGGCGAAGCCACTCATGGAGGCGGTCGACCTGGCGAACGTCAACGTCTTCATCGCCGCCCTGATCGCGGCGATGCTGGTCTATCTCTTCAGCTCGCTGGCGATCCGGGCCGTGGGCACGACGGCTCAGTCGATCATCGTCGAGGTCCGCCGCCAGTTCCGGGAGATGCCCGGGATCATGGACTACTCCCAGCGTCCGGACTACGCCCGGGTCGTCGACATCACGACCAGCGCCGCCCTGCGCCAGATGGTCCTGCCCGGGCTCGTGGCGGTTGGCACCCCGATCGTCGTCGGGCTCCTGCTCGGCTACCAGGCGGTGGCCGGGTTCCTGATGGTCGGCACGATCGCCGGTGTCCTGCTGGCCACGGTCCTGAACAACGGCGGTGGGGCCTGGGACAACGCCAAGAAGTACATCGAGTCGGGCCACCTGACCGATGCCGAGGGCAACGTGATCGGCAAGAAGACCGACGCCCATGCCGCCGCGGTCGTGGGTGACACGGTCGGCGATCCGTTCAAGGACACGGCCGGCCCGTCGCTCCACGTGCTGGTCAAGCTGATCGCCACGATCACCCTCGTCCTCGCGCCGCTCTTCGTGCGCTAGAGAGAGGGCCGGCGGCCGGTCCGGACGGCGTCGTCGTCCGGGTCGGCCAGGCTCCGAAGATGGACACGATCGTCCAGGCCCTGGTCATGGGGATCATGCAAGGACTGACCGAGTTCCTGCCGATCTCCAGTTCCGGTCACCTGATCATCCTGCCCAGCCTGCTCGGCTGGCGCGACCCGTTCATCGATTCGCTCGCCTTCAGCGTCGTGCTCCACATCGGCACCCTGGCGGCGCTCGTCAGCTACTTCTGGCGTGACTGGCTCGTCCTCGTGCCAGCGGGGCTGGGGCTGGTCCGTGACCGCTCGACGCGCGGTGACCGGCACCGGCGCCTGGCGCTCGACATCGCGATCGCCACCGTTCCGGCGGTGATCGCCGGTCTCCTGCTCAATGACTGGATCGAGGCCAACGTCCGCCAGCCGGGCCTGGTCGCCCTGATGCTCGTCATCGGCGCGGCGATCCTCTGGCTGGCCGACCGCTGGGGATCGAAGCTGCTCCGGATCGAAGGCCTGGGCGGGCCCCGCGCCCTGCTCATCGGCGTCGCCCAGGCGTTCGCCCTCATCCCGGGCATCAGCCGATCCGGGATCTCGATCTCGGCCGGGCTGTTCGTCGGCCTCAGCCGGGCGGACGCCGCCCGCTTCAGCTTCCTGATGGCGACCCCGATCATCGCCGGGGCCGGGCTGTTCGAGCTGCGCAAGCTGGCCGGCGGCGGATTGGCCACCGGCGACCATCTCGTCCCGATCGTGGTCGGACTGCTGGCCGCGGCGATCGCCGGTTTCCTCGCCATCCACGTTCTGCTGCGCTACCTGCGCACGAACTCGATGGCCGTCTTCGTCGTTTACCGGCTCGGGCTGGCGGCGCTGGTCGTGGTCAGCCTCCTGGCCCGCTGATCGTCGAGTGATCGTCGAGCCGCGATGGAGGTGATGAAGCAGCTCCGCCAGCGGGCGATCCGCGATCTGCTCGAGCAGCGCCTGATCCGCACCCAGCAGGAGCTCGCGGCCGCCCTGCGCGAGCGAGGCTTCCGGACGACCCAGGCGACGGTCAGCCGGGACGTTGCCGAGCTCGGCCTGATCAAGGTGAACCGCGAGGGCGTCCAGGCGTACGCTTTGCCGCCGCGGCTGGTCGAGGCCGAGGCGAGCGGCGAGGACCGGCTGCGCAAGCTGCTCCGCGACCTGCCGATCGAGTTCCACGAGTCCGGGCTGCTGCTGGTGGTCAGGACGCTCCCGGGCTCGGCCCACGCGATCGCCGCCGCCCTCGACCGGGCGCGCTGGCCGGAGGTCGCCGGCACGATCGCCGGGGACGACACGGTCTTCGTCGCCTTTCCCGACCGCAGCTCGCTCCAGCGGATCCGGCGCCGGCTGCTCCGGCTCCGCGAGCCGGAGCAGCCGGCGCCCAGAGGGGGCCGCCGACCGGGCCGCCGGCCATGACGTTCAGCCGGCCAGAAGGGGGCCGTTCGTCTTTGACACGCTGGGCCCGGCGGGCTAGGATACGCGCCGGTCGAACTTCAGGCCCGCCCATGTGCCGGCGGACGCCTGGAGTTCTTTCGCATTAGTCGGGCCCGCGGACGGGCTGACCGACTGCGAGCCCGCCACCGTCGACCGTCGTTCGAGCAGTTTCGGGGGCCCACCCGCTGTGAACACCAAGCCGATCTACCTCTCCCGGGAGGGCCTCGAGCGCGCTCGGGCCGAGCTCGAGGAGCTGATCAACGTCCGCCGGCCCGAGGTGGCCGCCCGGATCCACGACGCCAAGGAGCACGGCGATCTCAACGAGAACGCCGAGTACGAGGACGCCAAGAACGAGCAGGCGTTCGTCGAGGGTCGGATCCAGGCGCTCGAGGCGCTGATCAAGAACGCCACGATCATCGACGACAACCACTCGAGCGACCACGTCCAGATCGGCTCGACCGTGGTCGTCAGGAGTCCGAACGGCGAAGAGCGCTTCACGATTGTCGGCTCCGCCGAGGCGCGGCCAAACGAAGGCCGGATCTCGAACGAGTCGCCCGTCGGACGGGCGCTGCTCGGCAAGAAGAAGGGCGACAAGGTCCTCGTCCGCGTCCCGGCCGGCGACTTCACCTACACGATCGTCAGCATCAGCTAGGCCGGCGATGGACTGGGCTGACGAGCTGGCGGGCTCCGTCCAGGGTCCCCAGGTCGTCAACGACTCGAAGACCCCCTCGGGCACCGTTCACGTCGGCAGCCTGCGCGGGCCGGTCATCCTCGATGTCATCGCCCGCGCCCTGCGGGCCCGCGGGCTCGCGACGACCCTGCTCTACGGGGTCGACGACCTCGATCCGATGGACGCCCAGGCCCTCCTGACCCCCGATGCCGTCGATCAAGAGATGGGCCGGCCGCTGGCCCACGTCCCCGACCAGGCCGGCGACTGCCATCCCTCCTACGCCCGCCACCATGCCCAGGCGTTCATCGACACGTTCGCCGGGCTCGGCATCCACCCCGATCGCTACTACTGGATGAGCGAGGTCTACGCGACCGGCGCGGTCGATCCGTATATCCGCCTGGCGCTCGAGCGGGCCGAGCTGGTGCGCCAGATCTACCGCCGGGTGGCGAACGTCCAGCACCCGGCCGACTGGCATCCGCTCCAGGTCGTGTGTGAGGCCTGCGGCAAGGTCGGGACCACGATCGTGACCGCCTGGGACGGCGAGCGGGTCTACTACGAGTGTCGGCCGCACCTCGTGACCTGGGCCCGGGGCTGCGGCGCCTCGGGCTGGACGAGCCCGTTCGGCGGTCGGGCCAAGCTCGGCTGGAACCTCGAATGGGCCGCCCAGTGGAGCATCTTCGGGGTGACGATCGAGCCGTGCGGCAAGGACCTCTCGACGGCCGGCGGGTCGCGCGAGCGGGCGGACGCGATCGCGCGCGAGGTGTTCGAGCGGGAGCCGCCGCTGAACGTGCCGTACGAGTTTCTGAACATCGGCGGGCGCAAGATGTCGACCTCAAAGGGGCGCGGCGTGGCGGCCCACCGGATCGTCGAGGTCGTCCCACCCGAGCAGCTGCGCCTGCTCTTCCTGCGCCCCCGGCCGCACCAGGTGATCGAGTTCGATCCGGACGGAACGGACGCGATCCCGCGCCTGTTCGACGAGTTCGACCGGCTCGCCGCCGCAACCGCCGGGCGCGAGGTGAAGGGCGAGTTGCCGGCCGGCTACGAGCACGTCTTCCGCTACTCGCTCCTCGATCCGCAGGCCGACGTGATCGCCGAGGCGGCCGCCTTCCGACCAGAGTTCGCGCACCTCGCCCTGCTCGTCCAGATCCCGGGCGTCGATCTCGCCGAGCGTGTCGCGGCCGAGAAGGGCAGTCCGCTCACGCCGCGCGAGGTGGAGCTGCTCGAGGAGCGGATCCGGGCGGCCCGGGCGTGGCTCGAGTCGTACGCGCCCGAGCGCGCCCGGATCGTCGTTCGGCGCGATGCCCTGCCGGCCGAGGCGGCGGCGCTCGGCGAGGATCAGCGGCTCTTCCTCGGTGCGCTTGCCCTGTCGGTCGAGCGCTCGTGGCCAGGCACCGGCGGCGAGTGGCAGGAGCGGATCTTCACGGTCCTGACCGAGGCCGCGATCCCGGCCGGGCGTGCCTTCGGGGCGATCTACCTCGCTTTTCTGGGGCGGACGAACGGGCCCCGAGCCGGCTGGCTGATGGCCAGCCTCGAGCCCCGATTCGTGATCGAACGCCTGCGCGAGGCCGCGGGCTGGGCCGCGCCGACCGAGACAACGGGGCCCGGTGCCGACCCCACCGTGGCATCGGGCGCCGGCCAGGGCGGCGCGCCGGCCGTCAGCAATGTCAGCCAGGGAGGGGACGAATGAGCGTCGGCGTGGCCCGGCTGCGCGAAGAAGCCGACAGGATCCGCCAGGGTGCGATCGACAAGGGCGAGGACCCCGCGATCGTCGACGCCGCGCTCGCCCTCGATGCCCGCCGGCGCCAGCTGCTGGCCGAGGGCGACCGCCTGAAGGCCGAGCGGAACGCCGCCTCGCGCCGGATCGGCGAGGCGGTCCGCGCCGGGGCCGATCCGAGCGGCCCCGAGGTGGCGGCGCTCCGGCGCGCCTCGTCCGCGGTCGGCGAGCGGATCGAGGCGATCGACGCGGAGCTGGCCACGGTCGAGGCGGAGCTCGAGGAGCTCCTGCTGCGGATCCCCAATCCCGCCGATCCGGACGTCCCGGTCGGCGGCGAGGAGGCCAACGTCGTCGTCCGCACCTGGGGCGAGCCGCTGCCCCGGGAGCAGCCGTACGAGGGCGGGCCCGAGAGCAGGACCGGCGCAGGCGCCGAGGCCGGTCTCGCCGCCCCCGGCGCGACCTGGATCCGCCGGCCGCATTGGGAGATCGGGGAGGCGCTCGACATCATCGACAACGAGCGCGGGGCGAAGATCACCGGCTCCGGCTTCCCGGTCTACAAGGGCGCCGGCTCGGCCATGCAGCGGGCCCTGATCAACTGGTTCCTCGACGTCCACACGCGCGAGCACGGCTTCACCGAGGTCTGGCCTCCGGCGGTTGTGAACACCGCCTCGGCCCGCGGCACGGGGCAGATCCCGGACAAGGAGGACCAGATGTACGTCGTCCCGAGGGACGAGCTGTACCTGGTCCCGACCGCCGAGGTCCCGGTCACGAATCTCCACCGTGACGAGATTCTGGAGGCGGCCGAGCTGCCGATCCGGTACGCCGCCTATACGCCCTGTTTCCGGCGCGAAGCCGGTGCCGCCGGCAAGGACACCCGCGGCATCCTCCGAGTCCACCAATTCGACAAGGTCGAGATGGTCCTGTTCGAGCGCCCGGAGGACTCGCCGGCCGCGCTCGAGTGGATGACCGGGCGGGCGGAGGTCCTCCTCCAGCGCCTCGGGCTGGCCTACCGGGTGCTCCTGATGGCGACTCGCGAGATGGGCTTCGTCCAGGCCCGGAAGTACGACCTCGAGGTCTGGTCGCCCGGCGTCGAGCGCTGGCTTGAGGTCAGCTCGTGCTCGAACTTCCGCGACTACCAGGCCCGCCGGATGGCGATCCGCTACCGGCCGGCGCCAGGCGCGAAGCCGGAGCTGGTCCACACCCTGAACGGCTCCGGGCTGGCCCTGGCCCGGACCGTGGCCGCGATCCTCGAGACGTACCAGCGGCCGGACGGCTCGGTCATCGTGCCCGAGGTCCTCCGGCCGTATCTGGGTCGAGAGGCGATTACGCAGCGCGACTGAGGGCGCCGATCCCGCGGCCGGTCGATCCCCCGGCCGCCGTCCGCCGGGTCCTCGCTGCTATCCTGACCATGGCCGCGGAGAGGTGGCCGAGTGGTTGATGGCAGCGGTCTTGAAAACCGCCGGGCGAAAGCCTCGTGGGTTCGAATCCCACCCTCTCCGCCATCGGATGCGCATCCCATTGTCGGAGCAGGCCGCACGAGCTCGGACGAAACAACGGCGGTTGGCCGCGCGTCGTCCGGATGACTCTGGACCATCCGTCATGCGACGGAGACGCGGCGCAGACCGGTCGCGCCGATGGGAGGGCGAGCGTGAGAAGGCTTCGGCCTGCGGCCTGCGTCGCGATCTGGGCGACGCTCCTCGTCGCGGGCTGCGCCAACGGGACCGCGACCATCACCGGGACACTCGTGGGCGCCGACGGCGGCTGTCTCTACGTCCGTGGGCCGGATGTGAACGGCACAGATCTCTACTGGCTTCGGCATCTGCCGTCCAACTACGTGGCGAACGCCGAGGGCCTTGGCACACCTGACGGGAGCCCCATCAGGATCGGGGACTCGGTCACCGTCTCCGGGGCCCTGTCGTGGGAGCCATTCGAGCGGCAATGCGCTGGCGGGCACACGCTCGACGCGACGGCAATCAGATAGGGGGTCTCGTCCTCCGCCAGCGTCACCGGCCTTCCCGCGGCGACGGCCTGATCGGGAACTGCGGCAGGTCGCTCGCTCCCCGGACGATGGAGAGCGGAGCCGGCGCGCCTCCGGTGCCGAGCCCGAGCAGCGTCCGGAACGCCGCCTGCGGGTTGCCGCGTCGATGGTGGCGGAAGACGAACTCGTCGAGGGAGCCTGGGGCTGATCGCGGCTGACGCCGTGGAACGTGCCCAGCAGCCAGCGCTTCGCCCGCCTCCGGCGTCGTCCCTGGCGGCTCCTTCACCCGGTCGGCTCACTTGACATCCTTGACAGGCGACCGGCCCCGAGATACGGTTCGGTCATGTCCGTTGACGCACTGCCGAGAGCAGCTCGCGCGTTCCGGGAGACCCTGGCGCGGCTCGAGATCGAGGGGGAGCCGGGGCTTGGAGACCCCGGTGCGTTCGGTCGCCGAGCGGCGATCCTGGCCGCCGCCGACGTTCTGTGGCGGCGCCGGCTCGGGCGCCTGCTCACCTCGGAGGAGGTTCGCCAGGTGCTCGGCGTCGGCACGCGTCAGGCTGTCAGCGACTTCGTCAAGCGCCGGCGGCTCCTGGCCATCCGAGGGGCGGACGGTCGGCTCCTTTTCCCAGCGTTCCAGTTTTCGGCCACGGGCCGACCGCTGCCGGCGCTCGAGGCGGTCCTCGCTGCCTTCGCCCGAGCCGGCGTGGACGAGCTGACGGTCGGCTCGTGGTTCACCGGCCCGCAGGACCTGCTCGAGGGCCGGACGCCGGCCGATTGGCTCCAGTCGGGCGGCGCCGACGCGCTGGTGATCGAAGCGGCTCGCCGGACCGCGTCCGAGCTCGCCCACTGACTCGGCATCGGGGCGGGTGGCGATCCGATCCCGCCGGCGCGCCGGCGACCCGCATCCTCCGCCTCCGGCCGACCTGTCGGGGTTTCCCTCGTTCCGCCTCCGTGGCTCCCGGGTCCGGATCCACCGGGCGACCGTCGGCCCCTGGTGGTTCAACTCGGATCTTGGCCAGCGCTTCGATCTGGCCGCGCCGGCCGGAACCTGCTACCTCGCCGATCGTCCGATCGGCGCGTTCATCGAGGTCTTCCGCGGTTTCGCCGGCGGGCTGATCCCGGAGTCCGAGATCACGACCCGCCGGATCGCGCGTCTGCGCCCTCCGCACTCGCTCCGCCTCGCCGACCTGCTGAACGAACGCGCCGCCGAGTTCGGGGTGACCGCCGAACTCGGGGCGATGTCGGACTACGCGTGCTCGCAGGCGTGGGCCGGCGCACTGGCCAGGGCGGGCTTCGACGGGATCCGCTATCACCTGCGGCACGATCCGGCCTCTCGCCTGGTGGGAATTGCCGTGTTCGGGACGGCGGGCGAGCGCGACTGGCCGGTCCTCGCCGACGATCCGATCGACGACCGCACGGTCCGTGAGGCGGCCCGGCGCTTCGGCATTCGTGTCCTTCCCGGACTCCGAGCCTGATCCCCGATCCGCGGCCCGGCCGAGTGGCCGACGAGGATCGCCCGTCAGCCGGCGCCGTCCCTGAGCAGGGTCAGGAGCATGATCACCGGCGTCCGCGCCTCGATCGCGTGGCGCAGGCCGGCCGGCATGTGGATCCACGAACCCGGTCCGGCCTCGTGCTCATCCTGTCCGAGCAGGACCCTCGCCCGACCCTCGATGATCTCGATCACCGCCGCCTTCGTCGAGGTGTGCTCCGAGAGCTCCTGGCCGGTGTCGAAGCCGAAGATCGTGACGCTCAACCGCTCGTCGCTGTGGAGCGTCCGGCTGAGGATGCCCTGGTCCGGGATCGTCACCTCGGCGCGCAGGTCGCGGACGAACCGATAGTCGGTCACGGGTCTCCCTCCTTGGCCGTCAGTTGGCCGCCATTGTGCGCCGCGGGTGCGCGCCTGGTGTGCACGGCGCCACCGGCGGGGCGTGCGCTGGTACCACCGGCCGAGCCCCTGGCCTCGCTGGGCATCGATGTGTAACGGAGGTACTGAACGAGTACAGGCGTTTGACAGGCCGCGAGCGGCCCTCCATACTCCCGGCCACAGTACGAACAACGGGCGATGATCGGGACGAGTACCCGTCGAAGCGTCGGCAGAGAGACCCGGTGGCTGGTGGAAACCGGGGCGGCGACGGCGGTGAATGGACCCGGGAGCCTCCGGACCGAACGAACGGCGGACGAGCCGCCGGACCAGTAGGCTCCGGCGCAGAGCGCCAGCGATAGAGGGCAGCGCCGATCGGCCGGTGGAGACACTCGAGCCGGACCCGTCGGTCAGGTGAGTGCGGCATCGCCGAATGAGGGTGGCACCGCGGAGGGTTTCGACCTTTCGTCCCGGAGACGAAAGGTCGTTCTGATTCTCAGGCCGGCAGCGCGAGCAGTGAGCCCGACGAACCGCTGGCCCCGGAGGCTACTGGAAGATGCCGCTCATCGATCCGCTCAGTCTCGGTCAGGCGAAGCGCCTGGCCGGCAGCGCCGACACGATCCTCCTGCGGGCCACCCGCGACGCGGATCTGGAGACCCCGATCGGCGCCTTCCTGCGCCTCGACGATGGCCGGCCGGCCTATCTGCTCGAGTCGGTCGAGGGCGGCGAGCGGCTCGGCCGCTACAGCTTCCTGGGCGTCGGCCCGCGGCGGTTGCTCGAGGTTCGCGACGGCCTCGCTCGGATCCAGTCCCGGCCGGTCGGCGTCCGGGAGTGGGAGCCGGACCTGCCCATCGAGACCACCCCCGCCGACGACCCGCTGGCCGCCCTGCGTGCCTTCGTGCCGCGCCGCCGCGTCGCCCCGCTCGAGGGGATGCCCCGCTTCACCGGCGGCGCCGTCGGCGCCCTCGGCTACGACGCCGTCTCGGTCTTCGAGCCGACCGTCCCGCTCCCGGAGCGCGATCCGGTTGACGTCCCGCTGGCGTCGTTCATCGAGACCGACCTCGTCCTCGTCTTCGACCACCTGGCCCACACCCTGAGCGCGATCGCCTCCCTCCACACCGACCCCCCGGACCTCGAGGGCCGCTACCGGGTCGCCGAGGAGGCGATCTTCGCCGCCCTCGAGCGAACGTCCCGGCCGAGCCCCGCCGAGCTGGGTGGAGCAGCCCCGGCCCGGGAGCGCCCGGCCCGGGCTCGTCCCGCCTCCGGCTCGGCCGCTCCGATCGGGGAGACCCGGGTCGAGACCAGCCTCGGTCGTGACCAGTACATCCATGCCGTGGAGGTGGCCAAGGAGGCGATCGCGGCCGGCGAGGCGATCCAGGTCGTGCTCGCCCGCCGTCAGTCGATCGAGCTGCCGCGCGACGCGGACGGCCGGCCGCTCGACGGGATCGCCCTCTACCGAGCCCTCCGGCGGGTGAACCCGAGCCCGTACCTGTTCTTCGTCCGGACGCCGAGCTACGAGGTCGTCGGGGCCAGCCCGGAGCTCCTGCTCCAGGTCGAGGGTGATCGGCTGACGACCCACCCGATCGCGGGCACCCGGCCGCGCGGGGCGACACCGGCCGAGGACCGGCTCCTGGCCGAGCAGCTCCAGCGTGACCCCAAGGAACGGGCCGAGCACGTCATGCTCGTCGACCTTGGCCGCAACGACCTCGGACGGGTTGCCCGGCCGGGCACGGTCGCGGTCACGAAGTACATGGAGGTCGAACGCTACAGCCACGTCCTCCACCTCGTGAGCCACGTCGAGGCCAGGCTCGCCCCGGGTCTGGACGCGCTCGACGCGCTGCGCAGCGTCTTCCCCGCCGGCACGCTCTCGGGGGCACCCAAGGTCCGGGCGATGCAGCTGATCGCCGCCGCCGAGGGTGAGCGGCGCGGCCTCTACGGTGGGGCCGTCGGCTACCTCGGCTACGACGGCAACCTCGACACCGCGATCACGATCCGGAGCGCCGTCCTCAAGGGCGGCCTGGCCCACGTCCACACCGGGGCCGGGATCGTGGCCGCGAGCGTCCCGGAGCGCGAGTTCGAGGAGACCGAGCACAAGGCCGCCGCGCTCCGGAGGGCGATCGAGCTCGCCGCCGGGAATGGCGGCCCGGCCGGCCCGGCGGCCGTCGGCCAGGCGTCGCTCGGCGGCGGCGCCGGCCCCGAGGCCGGGGCGGTCACGCGCCGCAGGCCGGTCGAGCTGAGCGACGGAGCGGACCCCGTGGCGGCGCTGGAGAGCCGGCCATGATCCTCGTCATCGACAACTACGACTCGTTCACGTTCAACCTCGTCCAGGCCCTCCAGGCGGCCGGAGCGAGCGTCCGGGTCGTGCGCAACGACGCCCTCGACGGGGCGGGGATCGACGCCCTCGCGACCGACCCGGGGGCCGGCCTGCGCGGAATCGTCGTCTCCCCGGGTCCCGGCGACCCGTCGGCGGCCGGCGTATCGGTCGAGGCGATCCGGGTCGCGGCCCGCCGGGCGGTGCCGCTGCTCGGGGTCTGCCTCGGCATGCAGGCGCTGGCCGCCGCGTTCGGGGCGGCGATCGTCCGGGCCCCGACGCTCGTCCACGGCGAGGCCTCGGCGGTCCGCCACGATGGGCGCGGTCTCCTGGCCGGAATGACCCAGGCGTTCCAGGCGGCGCGCTACCACTCGCTGTGCGTCGACCCGGTCACGCTCCCGCCGGAGCTGCAGGTGACCGCGTCGAGCGAGGTCGACGGCGTCGTCATGGGCATCCGCCACGCGTCGCTGCCGCTCGAGGGTGTCCAGTTCCACCCCGAGTCGGTCCTGACGCCCGAGGGACCGCACCTGCTGGCGAACTTCTTGCGCCTGGCCGGCGAGGGCGAGGCATCGCGGCTCGACGCCGTGTCCGGCTCGTTCGCCACCCACGGACTGGCCGAGCCCCTGCCCGCAGGCGGCGTGCCAACCGCCGCCAGC
>JAKAHU010000325.1 GCA_021825385.1 Chloroflexota bacterium
GCATCGGTCGCGAACAGCGCACCGGCCGGTTCACCGGGAGCGGCCGGATCGGTCGGCCAGACGGCGCTCCGGTCGATCCCCGCGAACAGCGCTTCGAGGGGCCGGTCGAGCCGCTCCAGGGCGTGGTTCGCGAGGCGCTTCGCCTCGCCGGGACGCCCGAGCGCGACGGCCGCCTCGGCCGCGATCACGAACCCGAGCGCCTCGTCGCCACCGGCCGCGAGACAGGCCTGGGCCGCCGCGCCGGCACCCGGCAGGTCGCCGGTCCGCCAGCGGATCTCGGCCAGGTCGAGGAGCGTGCCCGGGTCGAGCTCACCCGACCCGGCGAGCGTCTCGAGCTCGGCCCGGGCCAGCCCGAATGCACCCGTGCGCAGGTGGAGTCGGGCCAAGCGAGCCTCCGTCGAGCGGCCGGTCGCAGCGGAACCGTCGGGGGCGGCGACGGCCGGCCTGGCGTCCGACTCGCTCGACACCGGCGGGACGGCCTGCGAACGGCTGGCTTCTGGCATCAGGGCAGCCGCAACGCGCGCTCGAGCCCGCGGGCCAAGCGGGCCGGGGCGACCACCGCCAGGCGCAGGCGCTCGTCCAGGAACAGCTCGCCGGCCAGTTTCCGGACATCCTCGGCGCTGACCGCCTCGACCGCGGCGAGCGCCTCGTCGAGCGTGTAGACGCGCTCGTGGAGCGCTTCCTGGCCACCGATCCACGAGGCGAGATGACGGGTCTCCTCCATCCGCAGCTCGAGGCCGCCCGAGACATACGCCTTCGCCTTGGCCAGCTCGTCGGGCGGGACGAGCGTCTCGCGCAGGGTCGCGATCTCGGCCAGGATCGCCCGGAGGGCCGGCTGGAGCTGATGGGGATCGACCCCGGCCGAGATCGCCAGCGCCCCGGCATCGGCGTAGTCGGTCACTCCCGACCCGATGTCGTAGGCGAGCGCCTTCTCCTCGCGTACGGTCAGGAACAGGCGTGAGCTCATCCCGTCGCCCAGGATCGTGTTCAGGACGGTCAGCACCCAGGTCTGGGGATGGTCGCGCCGGAGCGCCGGCACCCCAACCGCGAGGTGGGCCTGGGAGGTCGCCCGCGAGCCAAGCAGGAAGCGCTCGCCAGCGGGCAGGGCGGGCGCTGGCTCGAACGGGAGGCGTCCACCGTCGCCGGTTCCGAACGCACCCCGAACGAGCTCGAGGAGCGCACCGTGATCCACGTCTCCGGCGGCGGCGACGACGACGTTGGCCGGCCGGTAGGCGCGCCGCCAGAACTCGCGGATCGCCGACTGGGGCAGGCGCCGGATCCCCTCCTCGTCGCCACAGATCTCGCGGCCAAGAGCCGTTGGGCCGAACATCGCGAGCTGAAACAGGATCTGCGCCCACTCGGCCGGGTCGTCGAGGTAGGAGCGGATCTCCTCGATGATCACCGTCCGCTCGTGATCGATCTCGCCCTCGTCGAGGGTGGGGCGGACGATCAGCTCGCCAAGCACGTCCATCGCCCGAGCGGCCTCGCGGCGCGGGACGCGGGCCCAGTAGACGGTCGACTCACGGTCGGTGGCCGCGTTCAGGCTGCCTCCGACACCCTCGATCGCCTCCGAGATCGCCCGGGCCGACGGGTAGGCGGCCGTGCCCTTGAACGTGATGTGCTCCATGAAATGGGCCACGCCGGCCTCATCGGGCGTCTCCAGGCGCGAGCCGGCCAGGACGTACGCCGTGATGGAGACCGAACGAGCCCCGGGCAGGCGGGCACTGATCACGCGCGGCCCGTCCGGCAGCGCGGTCCGTTCGAACATCGTGGGGATGGTACAGGAAAGCCGGCCGGTCCCTGGGACCGGCCGGCGTTCGCTGGCGACGACCAACCTAGACGATGTAGCCCTGGATCCAGTCCTTGGCAAAGAAGATGACGAACGCGATCGCCACGACCCACATCAACCAGTGGATCTCGCCCAGCTTGCCCCGGACGACCTTGATGAACACCCAGCTCACGAACCCGGCCCCAATCCCGACCGTGATGTCATAGGTCAGGGGCATCAGGACCATCGTGAGCAGGGCCGGGACCCCCTCCTCGACATCGGTCACGGGGATGTCCCTGATGATCGTGAACATCAGGTAACCGACGAGGACGAGGGCCGGCGCGGTCGCCACGGCCGGGATGATCCCCGCGATCGGCGAGAGGAAGATCGCCAGCAGGAACAGGACCCCGGTGACGACCGAGGCGAACCCGGTCCGACCACCCTCGGCGACGCCCGCCGCGCTCTCGATGTAGGTCGTGTTCGAGCTGATCCCGGCCGCGCCGCCGGCCACCGCGGCCAGACTGTCGACGAGGAGCACCCGCCCGATCCCGGGCACGCTGCCGTCGGGATTGGCGAGGCCGGCCTCGGCGGCCACCCCGGTCACGGTCCCCATCGTGTCGAAGAAGTCGGTCAGCATGATCGAGAAGATCGTCAGCAGGGCGGCCAGCAGGCCGAGCTTGCTGAAGACGTCAGCCAGGTCGAACTGGCCGACGGTCGCGAACGAGGGGGTGAGGACGAACGTGTCGGGGATCTTCGTCACCCCGGCCAGGAGGGCGAGGACCGTGGTCACGAGGATGCTGATGATCAGCGCCGCCCGGACCTTCATCACGTACAGGGCGATCGTGATGGCCAGGCCGGCGATGAACACGAAGTTTGCCGGCGAGGCCGGAAAGACCGGGACGACGGGGGGAATGCCGCCCTCCGGCGAGCGGATGAACCCGCCGTTCACGAAGCCGATGAACAGGATGAACAGGCCGATGCCGACCCCGATCGCCCGCTTCAGGGCGAGCGGGACCGCGTTCATGATCGCCTCGCGCGCGCCGACCAGGACGAGCACGGTCACGAGCAGGCCCTCGAGGACGATCACCCCCATCGCGCCGGCGAGCGTGAGCCCGTTGCCGAGGACGAGGGTGAAGGCAACGACGCCGTTGATCCCGAGCCCGGCGGCCAGGGCGAGCGGGTAGTTGGCCACGACGCCCATGGCGATCGTCATCACCCCCGCCACGAGAGCCGTCGCGGCCGACGCGGCCGGGACGTCGATCCCCGCCGCCGACAGGATCGACGGGTTCAGAAAGATGATGTAGGCCATGACCATGAACGTGGTCAGGCCTGCCCGCACCTCGGTGCCGATGTCGGTGCCACGCTCGCCGAACTTGAAGTACGACGCGATCCCGTCCACGCCGGGCGTCCTCCCTCTATCCTTCGACACGCCGGGCCAGGCGGCCCGGGCCGCGCCGCTTGATCGCCGAACTCCGACGGCCCCCTCCGGGCCGCCGATCCCGCCTCACCCCCGGCCCGGA
>JAKAHU010000326.1 GCA_021825385.1 Chloroflexota bacterium
GCCCGAGGCGAAGACCGGGCCGGGCGGGACGGCCGGCGCCGGAGGGAGCGGACCGGTCGGTGTCGGTGTCGGGGCTGGGTCGAGCGTCGGTGTCGGGGCGGGCGTCTCCTCGGCGCGAGCCACGAGCGGGCTGCCCCCGAGCAGGAGCACGGTCGCCAGCGCGGCGACGAGGGCCGGCCCAACACGGGGCGTTCGAGACGGGCAGACGGGCATCGAGTCCTCCGGCTGTTTGCCCGAGGATGCTCAGCCCGGCCGGGCCGAGCCATCACCCATCTCTCCTACGGTCGACCGGACCGATGGGCCGTCTCGAACGGCCCCGACGGGTTCAGCGGGCGGCGATCACCTCGATCTCGACCCGGTAGTCGGCGGCCAGACGCGTGACCCCCACGGTCGCCCGCGTCGGCGGCTCGGTCGGAAAGTAGCGCCGGTAGACCGCGCTCATCGCCGGGAAGTCGTCGAAGTCGCGCAGGTAGACCGTCGTCCTGACCACGTCGCGGTAGTCGAGCCCAACCGCACGCAGGAGACGCCCGACGTTGTCGAGCATCTGCGCCGTCTCCGCCTCGATCCCGCCGGGAACCGCGCCATGGCCACCCGGCGCCTCGCCGACCTGGCCGGCCAGGAAAACGAAACCGTTCGCCTCGACCACCTGGGAGTACGGGGCGTCGCTGTCGCTGAATCCGGGCAGCTTGGGCACGGACTTGGGCATGACTGACCTCCGTTCGGCTGGGTCTCGAAGTCTACCCGTCCCGCGAATCGGCGGCCGCACCCGGCAGCGCGGCGGGAGCTGGAGCCGGAGCTCGGAGGAGGCCGGTATTGCGCGCCAGGCGGGCCGCGATCGCGGCCCCGATCAGGGCCGCGCGCGGTCCGAGCCGGCCGAGCCGGATGTCCGGGATGGCGATCCCGGTCTCGCTCGGCAGGAACTCGGCGACGCGGCGGCGCAACTGCTCGGCGAGGCCGGGGGCGGTCGTGATCAGGCCGCCACCCAGGACGACGATCTCCGGGTCGAGGAGGGCGGCCAGCTCGGCCACGAGCAGCGCCCAGCCCTCGATCGCCTGGCGCGTGGCGGCCTTGCCCCGCCGGTCGGCGACCTCGGGTCGGAGCTCGAGCGGTCGGGTGCCGTCGGTGAAGATCGCCGTCAGCCCCGTCCCGCTGACGAGGTTGTCGAGGTAGACGTAGCCGGTCGGGGCGTCGGTCAGGCCGGCTCCGATCCGTGGCACGCGGGCCTCGGTGTCGCGGCCGGTCACGCCCCGGTGAGCGGGCAGGAGCAGCCGTCCGGCGGCGCCGGCGGCGCCGTGGGCGCCGCGCACGATCCGCCCGTCGGCCACGATCCCCAGGCTGATCTCCGAATCGAGGAGCAGGAGAACGACGTCCCGGGCTCCCCGGGCCGCGCCCTGGCGGGCCTCGCCAAGCGCCGCCAGACTCGCGCTCCGGTCGACCAGGACCGGTGCCCCGAGGGCGGACTCGAGCGCTTCGCGCAGGAGCAGTCCCTCGGGCACCCCGGGCGGACGAGGACCGGCGATCCGGCCGCGGGCGTCGACGCTGGCGGTCACGCCGATTCCGACCAGATCGATCCGCTCGCCGGCGGGCACGGCCGCACGAAGGGCGGCGATCAGGCCCGGCACGATGTTCGCCGGCCGCTCGCCGTCGGCGGTCGGGTCGAGGTCGGCCGTCCGGTACGTCGTTACTTTGCCCAGTCGCCCGCCGAGCAGGGCGGCCACCCGGAGGCGAAGCGGGCCCAGGTCGGCGACGACGACGAGATGCGGATGGCTGCGTCGCGTGAGCATCTTCTTCACCCGGGCACATGGCCCACCACATGATCAACACCGCGCCCCTCGTCGCGCTAGGGCCGAGCGGCCCATGACGGACGCGCATCCGTCCCGGACCCGGGACGGCACGGCCACGATGCTCGGACGGGGCGGCCGGGTCAACCGGGAGGCTGCCCCCGGCGCCGGTCCCGGGTCGACCTGCTCCGCGTACGCCGCCCCGCCGATCGCCAGCGTGCGATCATCGTCGGGCCGGTGTCCTGCCCGGCGTTCGTCGCCCTGGGGATGGCGGATCTGGGAGCTGATGACGATGCCCGTCCTGGTCGGGACGTCAGGCTGGCAGTACCGTGACTGGCGCGGCCGCTTCTACCCGCTCGGACTGCCCGAGCAGGCATGGCTCGAGTACTACGCGACCGCCTTCGCGACGGTCGAGTCGAACAGCACGTTCTATCGGCTGCCCGAAGCCGCGACGTTCGAGGAGTGGGCCCGTCGGACACCGGCCGACTTCACCTGGGCGCTCAAGATGAGCCGCTACCTGACCCACCTGCGACGGCTGCGCGAGCCGGCCGGGCCGGTCGAGCTGTTCCTCGGGCGAGCTGCCCGTCTCGGCCCGAAGCTCGGCCCGATCCTGGTCCAGCTGCCGCCCGGCTTCCCGGCCGATCCCGACCGGCTCGAGGCGGCGCTGGCGCGGTTCCCGGCCCGGGTCCGGGTGGCGGTCGAGTTCCGCGACGAGAGCTGGTATGTCGAGGAGGTTCGCGCCGTGCTCACCCGGCACGGGGCGGCGCTCTGTTTGGCCGACCGGGCCGGCCCCCTGACGCCCGAGTGGCGGACGGCCGACTGGACGTACCTGCGGTTCCATGAGGGACGGGGCCGGCCCTGGCCGGCCTATGCCCCGGACGAGCTGGCGGCCTGGGCGGCGACCCTGGCTCGCGGCTGGGGGCCCGAGGCGGACGTCTACGCCTACTTCAACAACGACCCTGGCGCCTGCGCTCCGGCCGATGCGGTCGACTTCGCCCGGGCCGCAGCCGCCGCCGGGCTGCACCCGACCCGGGTTCCCGAGCTCCCGATCCGGCGGGCCGGGGAGTGATCGTCAGCGGGCCCGAGCCACCCGCTGACGATCGCCGAGCCTGCCCTTGCGGGTCGTCGGCTGGTGGCGCCGGCCGGGTGCCGGGTGGTGGCCACGCAGGGGGCGTGGTTCGGCGTTCCGGTCCGGGACGAACCCGTCCTCGACGGTCCATGGGATCGCCGTCCGGAGCATCCGCTGGATCGCCCGCAGCAGGTCGACCTCGTCGACGCAGACGAGCGAGATCGCCTGGCCCTCGGCGCCGGCCCGGCCGGTCCGGCCGATCCGGTGGATGTAGTCCTGAGGCTCGAACGGCAGCTCGAAGTTGACGACGTGGGGCAGGCCATCGATGTCGAGGCCGCGGGCAGCGACGTCGGTTGCCACCAGGACCCGGATCGCGCCCTGCCGAAAGGCGTCCAGGGCACGGGTCCGCTCGGCCTGCGGCCGGTCGCTGTGGAT
>JAKAHU010000327.1 GCA_021825385.1 Chloroflexota bacterium
CGACGATGGGGAGCTAATCCTCGGCCGGCCGCCGGCCGTACAACCGTCGCGTCCCGTATCGGCTGCTCACGAGTCCGACGCCGCCCACGATCAGGGCCGCCCCGGCCAGGATCCGGGCATCGAGCGTCTCGCCCAGGACGACGACGCCGAGGACGATCCCGACGATCGGCAGGACGTAGGCCACGAGCGAGGTCCGGGTCGAGCCCCAGCTGCGCAGGAGGCGGAAGAAGACGAGGTAGGCCAATCCCGAGCCGAACACCCCGAGCCACCCGACGGCGAAGAGGGCGTCGGGGCGGAGGGTGAGGCCGAATGGGCGTTCGGTCAGGAGGGCGAGCGCGCCGGTCACCAGGAAGGCGATCGAGACCTGGAAGAAGGCGGGGACCATCGGCCGCAGGCCATGGACCATCCGGCGGGCGTAGACATTGCCGCAGGCGTACGAGATCGATGCGCCGATGATCGCCAGCTCGCCGAGCGGGTTGCCGCCCGAGGCCGGGCCCAGGCTCCGGCTGGTCAGGATCACGACCCCGGCGAACCCGACCAGGAGCCCAACCAGGCGATTGACCGTGATCGGCTCGTCGTGCAGGACGAGTGCGGCGAGGACGATCGTGAACAGGGGCACGGTCGAGTTCAGGATCGAGGCGAGCGCCGACTCGAGCGACTGCTCGCCCCAGGTGATCAGGCTGAACGGGATGACGATGTTGACGAAGGCGAGGACGGCCAGGTGGCCGTACATTCGCCGCTCCCGCGGCAGCGGCTCACGGGCGACGAGCAGGACCGCCCCGATCAGGAGCGTGCCAATGCCAAGCCGTCCGGCGATGAGGGTGAACGTCGGCAGGGTCTCGACGCCGATCTTGATGAAGAGGTAGCTGCTGCCCCAGAACAGGCCGAGCAGCCCGAACAGCAGCCAGTTGGTGGCCGTTGATTCGGCACGCGGTGCTCGGGCGGACATGGCAGGCCTCGTTGGGAGCCGGACCGGCTCACCCGGCCGGTTGGGCCGGGCGGGGAGCGGACCGCGGGATGATAGCTCACTCTTGGCCTACACCGTTATGCCAACGGAGCTGGTCGGGGCGCGCCGTCTGGTTCGACCGGGCACACCCCCGATCGGCGCCGCCGGCCGCCCGGGTGGTCGCCCTCCGGCTACCATGGGCAGCGTCAGACGAAGGAGACACGATGCGACTCTGGGGCGGCCGGTTCAGCGCAGCGACCGACGAGCGGGTGGCGGATTTCACCCGTTCGATCGAGGTCGACCGCGAGCTCGCCCTCGACGACCTGGCCGGTTCGATCGCCCACGTCCACGGCCTCGGCCGGGCGGGGCTCCTGACCGCCGAGGAGGTGACGCAGCTCGTCGCCGGCCTCGAGGGGTTGGCGGCTGAGGTCGAGGCCGGGCGGCTCGAGTGGGACCCCGCCCTCGAGGACGTGCACATGAACCTCGAGGCGGCGCTCGAGGCCCGGGTGGGACCGATCGGTCGCAAGCTCCACACGGGCCGGTCCCGGAACGACCAGGTGGCGACCGACCTCCGCCTCTGGGCCCGCCGGTCGATCGACCGGCTCGATGCGGCGATCGTCGCCATGGAGCGGGCCCTGGTCGGGCTCGCCGAGCGCGAGGGCGAGGCGGTGATGCCCGGCCTGACCCACATCCAGCCGGCCCAGCCGGTCCTGTTCGCCCATCACCTGCTGGCGTACGTGGAGATGCTCGAGCGCGATCGCGGCCGGCTGGCCGACGCGCGCCGGCGAGTGAACGTCTCGCCGCTCGGGGCCGGGGCGCTCGCCGGCGCCGGCTACCCCCTCGACCGCGAGGCGACCGCGGCCGAGCTCGGTTTCGAGGGCGTGAGCGCCAACTCGATGGACGCCGTCTCCGATCGCGACTTCGTCGTCGAGATGCTGGCGGCGGTTGCCCTGGGGATGGTCCACCTGAGCCGGCTGGCCGAGGAGATCACCTGGTGGTCGAACCCGCGCTTCGGGTTCGTCCGGCTCGCCGACGCCTTCTCGACCGGCAGCTCGATGATGCCGAACAAGAAGAACCCGGACCCGGCCGAGCTCGTCCGTGGGCGGGCGGCCCGGGTGATCGGCTCCCTGAGCGGGATGCTCGCCCTCCTCAAAGGGTTGCCCCTGACCTACCAGCGCGACCTCCAGGAGGACAAGCCGCCCCTGTTCGAGTCGGTCGCCACGCTCAGGGCCTCGCTCGAGGTGATGGCCGGGATGGTCGAGACCCTGACCGTCGATCGCGAGCGGATGCGGGCGGCCGCGGCCGAGGGCCACACGACCGCGACCGCGGTCGCCGATGCCCTCGTCCGGCGCGGTCTGCCGTTCCGGACCGCCCACCACGTCGTGGGCGCACTCGTGGCCGCGGCCGAGGCGGCCGGGCTGGCGCTCGACGCGGTGACCGACGCGATGATCACGGCCGCCCTCGGGGCGAGCGGCGATCCGGCGGCCGTGGCGCTGGCCGGGACGGCCGGCCTGGCCGACGAGTTGCGGGCCGCGGCCCGGCTCGAGGGCGCCCTCGCCTCGTGTGACGTCGTCGGCGGGACCGCCCCGGCGCGGGTGCGGGCGGCGCTGGCGGCGGCCCGGGCCCGGCTCGAGCGGGAGGGCTGAGCGACGTGCTCAGCCTGGACACGATCCGCCGCGCCCCGAAGGTGCTCCTCCACGACCACCTCGATGGCGGGCTCCGGCCGGCGACGATCGTCGAGCTCGCCCGCGAGACCGGCTATCGCGCCCTGCCGACGACCGACCCGGGCGAGCTGGCGGCCTGGATCCGCCGGGGCGCCGACCGGAAGTCGCTCGAGCTCTACCTCGAGACGTTCGCCCACACCGTCGCGGTGATCCAGACGCCCGAGGCGATCGCCCGGGTGGCGGCCGAGTGCGTCGAGGACCTCGCCGCGGACGGGATCATCTATGCCGAGGTGCGCCACGCCCCCGAGCTCTCGACCGCCGGTGGGCTGTCGCTCGACGAGGTCGTCGAGGCGATCCTCGACGGCTTCCGGATCGGCACGGAGCGGGCCGCCGCCGCCGGGCGGCAGATCATCGTCCGTTTCCTGGCCGTGGCGATGCGCCAGGAGAACCGGGCCCTCGAGATCGCCGAGCTCGCCCTCCGCCACCGCGACGGGGGCGTCGTCGGCTTCGACATCGCCGGTCCGGAGGCGGGCTATCCGCCGGGCCGGTTCGCGGCCGCGTTCCGGCTCCTGACCCACGCCAGCTTCCACCTCACCCTCCATGCCGGGGAGGGGTACGGGCTGCCGTCGATCCGTGAGGCGCTCGAGCTGGGCGCGGAGCGGCTCGGGCACGGG
>JAKAHU010000328.1 GCA_021825385.1 Chloroflexota bacterium
CCGAGAGGACCTTCTTGGCCCGTTCCTGGCTGATCACGTACTGATCGAGGGCGGCCTTGATCTGGCGCGGGTTGGGCAGCTTCGTCGCCGCCGGCTTGGCCCGCGGCGCCTCGGCGATCTCCTCGTCGATGATCTCCTGGCAGAGGTTGATGCATTCGTCGCAGATGTAGACGCCCTGCCCGGCGATCAGCTTGCGGACCTGCTCCTGGCTCTTGCCGCAGAAGCTGCAGCGGTACGGGACCTTGGGGCCCTTGCTCGTCGTCGTCACGCCCGATGTCCTATCGCTTCGCGGCCGCGCCCTCGTTCTGGCCTCCCCGCCACGGCCGGCCGGGGCGCCGTCATCATCACCTACTCGCTCGCCGGCGAGGGCTTCGATCCCTCGTCGCCGGTCTCACCGGTCACGGGTCCGGTCCCGGCGGCCAGGCCGGCATCGCGAGCCTGGGCGATCAGCGACTCCCCGGTCACCGAGTAGACCTGGTCGATGATGCCATAGTCACGCGCCTGCTCGGGAGACATGAAATAGTCCCGCTCGGTGTCCTTGACGATCTTTTCGAACGGCTGGCCGGTGTGGCGGGCGAGGATCTCGTGGTTCACCCGGACGAGATGCTCCCATTCCTTGACCTGGATGAACGCATCGGGCGCGTTGCCCCGGTAGCCGCCCGAGCCCTGGTGGATCATGATCCGGCTGTTGGGCAGGGCGTAGCGCTTGCCCTTCGTGCCGGCCGCCAGCAGGACCGCGGCCATGCTCGCGGCCATCCCGATGCAGATCGTGCTGACCGGCGCCCGGACGTACTGCATCGTGTCGTAGATCGCCAGCCCGGCCGTGACGACACCACCGGGTGAGTTGATGTAGAGGCTGATGTCCTTCTCCGGATCCTCCGATTCGAGGAACAGCAGCTGGGCGATCACGAGGTTGGCGACGTGATCCTCGATCGCGTCGCCCAGGAAGATGATCCGCTCCTTCAGCAGGCGCGAGTAGATGTCGTACGCGCGTTCTCCCCGGCTGGAGGATTCGATGACCATCGGTACGAGCATGGTTGGTCTCCCTGTGGCAGGCAGCGTCGGCCGGGTCAGGCCGACTCGGCGTCGGTCGTGACCGGGCTGGCCGGTTCGGTGACGTCACTCGCCGTCGCGGCGGCAACGTCGCCCCCGGCGACGGCTGGGACGTCTTCCTCGGCGTGGGGTAGGGCCGGGTGGTCAGGGTGGGCAGCGAGCCACTGATCGACGAGCTTCTCGACCAGCTTCGTTCGCCGGAGCGTGCTCCGCAGGAACGAGCGCCCCCGCTCCGATTCGAGGTAGCGCAGGAGCTGCTGGTCGTCGCCGTAGCGGAGTCGGGCCCGCGTGGTCTCGGCCTCGAGCTCCTCGTCGGTCACCCCGACACCCTCTGCTTCGGCGATCTTCGAGAGCACGAGCAGGACCTTCACCCGGTGCTCGGCGCGCGGCCGGAACTCGGCGTGGAGGTCCGTCTCGGTCTTGCCGGTGACCTTCAGGTACGCCTCCTCGCTGATCCCCTGCCGGGCGAGGCTGGCCCGGAACTCATCGTGCATCACCTCGACCTCCTGGTCGATGAGCACGTCCGGCAGCTCGAGGGTCGCGTTGGCGACGGCGTACTCGATGATCCGATCGGCGAACTCGTGGCGGGCGCGGTCGAGGGCGTTGCGTTCGAGGCGGGCGCGGATCTCGGCGCGCAGCGCGGCCAGGTCCTCGAACCGGCCCAACGATCGGGCGAACTCGTCGTCCAGCTCGGGCAGGACCTTCTCGCGCAGCTCCTTGAGCTCGACCGCGAAGTGGGCGACCTGGCCCGCCAGATCCTGGTCGGGGTAGTCGGCCGGGAAGGCGAGGTCGAACTCGACCCGCTCGCCCACGCGCAGCCCGACCAGGTGCTCCTCGAAGCCCGGGATCAGGCGCTCGTCGCCGATGATCAGCGGCATCCGGTCCGTCGACCCGCCCTCGAACGGGACCCCCTCGCGGGTCCCGGTGTACGCGATCACGGCATAGTCGCCGGTTCGGGCGCCGCGGTCCTCGACCGGCACGAGGGTCGCGTACTCGTCGCGCAGCTCCCCGATCACCCGCTCGACCTTCTGGTCATCGATCGTCTCGATCTCGGGCCGGAAGTTGAAGTTGCGGTAGTCGCCCAGGGCCACCTCGGGCCGGACCGCGACGGTCGCCTTGAAGATGACCGGTTTGCCCTCCTCGGCCTGGACGATCTCGACCTCGGGGCTCGTCAGGGGGATGATCGTCGAGCCGATGATCGCCTCGCGATAGGCGTCCTCGACCAGCTGCTCGACCGCCTCGTCGAGAACGGCCGACGGTCCGAGGACGCGCTCGAGCATGAACCGGGGCGCCTTGCCGGGCCGGAAGCCGGCGACCTTGGTCCGGCGCGAGAGGCGGCGGACCGCGTCGTCGACGGCGTGGGCAAGCCGCTCGGGCGGTAGCTCGACCTCGAGCAGGACGGAACTCTTCGGGGCAGGCGTGGTGGTGACGTTCATTGCCGAGCGATTATAGGGTGCCGACCCCACCTGGGCCGGCTCGCCGGGTCGAACCACTGGCGATCCCACGCCAGCAGCCGTCCCGTCCGGCCGGGGAAGGCGCGGCGCACGAACCGGCACCTTGGCCGGTACGCCTGTCGAACCGGCGCGTCGGGCACTCACCGGTCGAGATCGGCGCTCGGCTGGTACTCCATCTGACGGGCGGTTCGCCGGGCCCAGTCGGCGCCGAGCAGCCGGCCGACGACGTGCAGGCTCATCTCGATCCCGGCGCTGATGCCGGCCGACGTGACGACGTCTCCGTCATCGACGAAGGGAACATCGCGGCGGACCGTGACGCGCGGATAGGCCGCCGCGAGGTCGTCGCGGTCTTCCCAGTGGGTCGTCGCCGGCCGGTCGTCGAGCAGGCCCGCCTCGGCCAGCAGGAAGGCGCCGGTGCAAACGCTCGTCACGAGGCCGGCCGAGCGGGCCCGCTCGGCGATCCAATCGATCGTCGGCGGGTGGCGGAGGGCGGCGCTGACGACGCCACCCGGGATGACGAGGACGTCGATCGGGGGCTCCTGGCCAATCCGGTGCGTCGGCACGACGACGAGACCGCCCCGGGCGCGGACGGAGGGCTCGGCCGCAACCGTGAAGACCTCGAACGGGCGCGGGGCCCCGGACCGCTCGACGATCCGGGAAGCGGTCGAGAAGACCTCGAACGGGCCGGCGAAGTCGAGGACCTCGACCTCGTCGAAGAGCAGGATCCCGACCCGGTATGTCATCGTTCGTGATTGGATCACATCCGGA
>JAKAHU010000329.1 GCA_021825385.1 Chloroflexota bacterium
CACGGGCACCGAGTCGTCTGCCTACCGAACGGTCGATGCATTCCTGAGAGGGCAGAAGGAGTCGGGCAAGGCGTCGGTGATCACGACCAACGACCTGTCTGGCTTCGGAGTCGATGTTCAGGGCACAACCGCGACGGTCATGGTCACGCAGCAGCTGGGCGGCTATGACATCGACGTTGACACCGGCCAGCCACTCGAAAGCCCGACCGTGCTCCCAGCCACGAACTTCCGAGTCGTTCTGAAGCTGGTCGACGGTCGTTGGTTGGTCGATGAGTTCGAGCCGCTGCAATGAGCGCGCGGCGCATCCTCCCCTGGCTGGCCTCGTCGGTCTTCGGCGTCGCCTTTGCATTGGTCGTGGCTCAACATGCCAGCGCCCTTGACCAGGTGACCATCAAGGTCGAGAGCTGGGGCTCTGACGCCGGGCACGGCTACGTTGGCATCCAGGCCACTGGGGAGTGGGCGCCGCCGGCGGAGTCACGGACTCGAGTCCGAACCAAGTTCTACTCCGAGTGGCAGAACATGGGGAATCCGGGCGCCTACTGCCACGCCTGGTGGGTCTTCGTCCATCGGACGGCCGATGGCAGCACGGTGAACTTCGACAGCCCGGTCTCCATGGTCCTGTGTGGCCCGGAGCCGGCCATCGGGATTAGCCCGTCCGGGTTCGGCGATCTCAGCCTGTACCTGGCGGTCGACGTAGAGCCAATCACCGCGCCGGCGCGCTCGGAACGTTCAGTGACGGCGGAGCTGACCGCCGGTTGGCGCGACTGGATCGATGACGCGATCAGTGCGTACATCCGGCGAGATTCTGTCCGAGTACAACGCTGGACCGTCGACTTCGGCGATGGGACGCGGCAGACGTTCCCCGGCGACGGCTCGGATCGACTCGTCACGACGCACGCGTACGAGGCCGGCGAGTTCGAGGTCGTCGTCACGGCCCGCGTCGTTGGCGAGGCGTATGGAGCGTTCTTCACCCCCGACGGTGTCCCGTACGAGGAAGTCGTGCCCTTCGAGTTGGACATCAGCAACAGCGCGTCGGGGGTTTCTGCGCTGCCGATCGAATACGTGCCGCCGATCGTCTCCCCCGGCGGCAGCCCCTCGGGGACGCTCCCCGGCGGGCAGACGATTGCCGCCGACGCCGCGGGTCACGCCCAGATCTTCTGGCCTCGCGGCCTGCCCTGTGCCCTCTACGTCCGACCGATCGTCGAGCAGGAGGGCTTCATGCGCTCGGGCGGTGTCGTCATCGGCGGCGCAACGACGCGGCTGATCAGCTTCCGCTACCTGGGCGGGGAGAACGACGCCTCGGACGCCTCGCCACCGGGCACGTATGACTCCACGGAGCCCATCCGGATCCAGTGGAACACCCCGCTGCCCAACGCGGGCGCCTACCCGATCCGGGTCGAGCTCACGGTCGAGACGACGTACGACGACGGGACGGTCCGGACGTTCGAGTTCTCGGGCGCGATCGCCGCCACCGTCGTCTATTCCGCGATCAGTCACTGAAGGAGGACGAAATGAGAGCGCGCCGTGGCGTCTACATCGCCTTCTTCCTCGTCGCGGCCCTGGGCGCCAGCGCCCTCGTCTACTTCGCCCAGCCGCGCAACGGCATCGTCCGGGCCAAGGTCGACATCGCGGTCCTAACGCCGATCACCGCCGAGATGGTCGAGCTCATCAGCGTCAGCCCGGCCGATGCCCCGGCGAACGCCGCCCGCACGCTCGATGCAGTCGTCGGCCGCTATGCCTCGGTCGCGATCCTCGCGGGCCAGGACGTCGATGTCCGGATCCTCGAGACGAACCCCGGCCAGCTCGCCTTCGGCTTCGGGGCGCCGCTCGAAGTCGGCCAGGTCGCCTTCGCCCTCCCGGTCGAGCCCGCCCAGGCGGTCGGCGGTGCCCTCGCCCCGGGTGCGCGAGTCGACGTCGTGGCCGTCCCGAACGCGCTCAAGACGCAGCTCTCTGGCGCCGACTCGCCGTCGGCCGTCATCCTCGGCCAGGGCCTTGTCGTGCTGACGATCCGAACGCCGGAAGGCGAGCCGCTGACCGATGCGCCCGACGCCGGGCGCGGCACGGTCGTCATCCCGCCGAAACTCGGCTCGGTCGTGGTCGCGATCCCCGAGGTCCGGCTGGCGGAGTTTGCGGAGGCCGCCCTGAGCTCGACGTTCTACCTCGCCCTCAGCCCGGTGGCCGCGCCGTGAGGTCGCCCCTCACGGTGCTCCGCGGCAGTCCGGCGACAGCCGCCGCCCCGTCGGCCACCTGGCCCGCTGCTGCGGTCGAGGAGGATGGGTTCCGAACCGGCGGCCGCATCTGCGGCGGGTTCGAGCTCGCGCCGCTCAACCTCGAGCTCATGGCCGAGGCCGAGCGGGAGGCGACGCTCGAGAACCTCGCCGCCCTGTACGACGCAATCCCCGGGCCCTTCCAGCTCCTGTCGGTCCAGACCGGTCGCGGCTCGGCCGACCACCTCGACGCGATTAGGCCGGCCGTCGATGTGCTCGCAGAACGGGTGTTCCGACCGTACGCGGCCAACTACCACGGGATCGCCGATGCGCCCAGCCGGCCGCCGCGACGGACGATGCTCGTCGTCGAAGCCGCCGCTCCTGCGGAACTCGCCCGCACCGTCGACGTCGTCCGGCGGCTCGCCGAGGAGCGCGGGCTCGCGGCCCGACCGATCGATGGCGGGGCGATCGGGGCGATCTGGGCCGACATCGCGCGGTCGGGCGAGACCTACCGCCTCCGCGCCGGGTTCGCCGAAGGTCCGGAGTTCGTCACCGCCCTCCATCTTGGACGCCGCTGGCCGGCTGAGATCCGGCCGGGCTGGCTCGCGGGCCTGATCGCGGTCGATGGGCTGGCGGCGGTGTCGATGCGCGTCCGGCCGCTGTCGCGCACCGAGGCGATGACGTTCATGACGACAAGGCTGCGGGTGGCCCGGGCGGGCGATCGCCTCGCCGCCGAGCGCGGCGAGGTTGCCGACGTGGAGCGCGAACGGCTCGGCGCGACCGCCGTCGCCGCCCGGCGGTCGGTCGCTGCCGGTGCCGGCCGGCTCTACTTCGTCGACACCGAACTGCTCCTCGAGGCACCCGATCGCGCCACCCTGTCCGAACGCCTCGAGACGGTTCGCCTCGAGGCCCGCAGCCTCGGCGTCGAGGTCGACGTGGCGACGCTTCGCGTCGGCGAGGCCTGGGCGGCGGCGCTGCCGGGTTCCGCGTCCGGCTCCATCTGCGAGCGGAACCTCAACAGCGCGAGCCTGGCCGCCTCGCTCCTCCATAGATCGGAA
>JAKAHU010000330.1 GCA_021825385.1 Chloroflexota bacterium
CATCGGGGACATGTTCACCCGTGGCGGGCGTTCGTCCCGAGTTCCTCGGGCGAGAACGCCTCGCGCAGGAACGGGGAGGGGGCCTCCGGATCGTAGACGAGCGTGAGCGAGCGCCGGGCGCGGGTCCAGGCGACGTAGGCCAGCCGGCGCTCCTCCTCGAGGGCGCGCCCGGGGTCGGTCGCCTCGCGCAGGGCGTGGGCACTCGGAAAGCGGCCGGTCTCCATCCCGATCACCGCGACGTGGTCGAACTCGAGGCCCTTCGTGGCGTGGGCCGTGGCGAAGGTCAGCGGCGCGTCGTCGCGACGGAGCGTGGCGAGGCGTGACCGTCGTTCACGGACCGCCGAGGCGAGCGCCGCCAGGGTGGGGTAGGGGGGCGCCCAGGCGAGGAGGGCAGCGGCGACCTCGGCCGCGCTGAAGACGTTCGGCTCGGGCTCGATCGTGTCGAACGGCTCGGGTGAGGGGCGTGGTTCCGGCCCAAGCGAGCCGGCCGGGCCCGGCGGGTGGAGCGGATCGGCCGGCGCCTCCGGAGCGGCTCCGGAGCGGTCCGCGATTGCTCCCAACCGGAACAGGAGCGGCCAGCCGCCCGGCGTCCGCTCCGCGAGCTCGAGCAGGCGGTCGAGCTCCGGTGACTCGATCACGAGCGGGATCTCCGGCGCCCGGAACGGGAGCCCGAGCTCGAGGGCGACCGCGATCGCCGGCCCGAGCTCACGGTTCGTGCGGGCCAGGACCGCCCGGGTCGACCCGTCCGCCGGCCAGGCGTCGATCACCCGCCGGATCCGGACCACCTCGTCCGACGAGTCCGGGGCAAGAACGAGCCGGCCGGCGGCGCCCGACCGGGCGGTGATCCGCTTGGTGAAGCGTTCCCGGTTGTGGGCGACGAGCCGGACTGCCCGTTCGACGACCGGCCCGGGGCAACGGTAGTTCGTGGTCAGGTCGACCCGGCGTAAGGCGGGCAGCTCCTCGGCCAGGGCGAGCACCCGCCGGACGTCGGCCAGGCGCCAGCCGTAGATCGACTGGTCGTCGTCGCCGACGAGAAAGACTTGGTTGGCTGGTGCGGCGAGCAGGAGGGCGAGCCGGAGCTGGCTGCGGTCGACGTCCTGGACCTCGTCGACGAGGAGGTGAGCGCAGGCCTGGCGCCAGCGGCCGAGCAGGCTCGGATCGCGTTCGAGGAGCTCGATCGAGCGGAGGACGAGGTCGTCGAAGTCGAGACCGCCGGTGGCGGCGACCGCTCGCTCGTAGGCCACGAAGGTCCGGGCGATCGGTCCGCGGTCGGGGTCGGCCGCGACCTCGTCCGCGGTCACGCCGAGGTCGAGCTTCAGGCGCGAGATCGCGTCGTCGAGCTGTCGCCAGCCGGCCGGCCCCGCGCCCGGCGCAACCTGGCGGAGGAGTCCCGTTCGGTCGACGAGCGGCTCGACCGACGCGCCCGCCGAGCGGAGGATCTCGCGTCCGAGAGCGTGGAACGTTCGGACCCGGACGGCCCCGGGCGCCAGGCCGAGGGGGCCGAGCGCGTCACTGAGCCGGGTCGCCAGCTCCTCCGCCGCCCGCCGGTTGAACGTGATCGCACAGATCGTGGCCGGCTCGACCCCGGTTGCAGCCAGCCAGGCGATCCGGGCCACGAGCGTGGTTGTCTTGCCGGAGCCGGCCGGGGCGACGCACAGGATCGGGCCCGGTGGCGAGGTGGCGGCCGCCCGCTGGTCGGGCGCGAGCCGCTCAAGCCGGTCGGCCACGGCCGGATGGAGCTCCATCGGCCAAGTCTTGCGCGAGGTGATGCACGGCCACGTATCACATCTCCGGCGACGTCACCGGAGCGGTGCGATGCCGGCCGAACCCCTCGCCTGAGCTGACGGCTGGCCGGGCCCGCACCTGGACCCGGCAGATCCCGGCGCGTTCTGTCACCGGAGGCGCCCGGAAAGTACTGGACAACGCGTGGGCCAGATGTACTATCACGGCCCCCAGTTGAGGGACCGCCCAACCCAGTAGCCCAGTCCGAGCATCGTGCCCACCCGGATCAGCCGGCGACGAACCGCCTCCCGCGGATCGATCCTGCTCTTATTACCCCCATCATCTCGCCGCCGTCACGTCCGTCCTGTTGCCCTCTGATGCCGGACAACCAACGAGCCATCAGGCGAGGGGACCAGTCATGACTCCGAAGGCTCCGTCGCGGCCCAAGCGCGCCGCCGTTCCGGTCGCTCAGGCGATCCTGCTGATCGCTGCGCTGTTCGCCGCGGGCGCGGCACTCGCCGCCGACCCGCCGGGGGACTGGACGAGCTCGCCCAGCCCGTCATCCGAGGCGAGTTCGTCACCAAGTCCATCGCCCGAGCCGACCGTGTCGTTCATCGTCACGTTCGTCTCCGGAACGAGCGCGTCGGCCCAGACCGCCTCCATCGCGGCCGTCGGGGCGACCGACGTCGACGTCATCGCGCCCCTGCGGATGCATGCCATCACCCTGCCACAGTCCGGGGCAACCGACGGCGTAGCGGCACTGCGCGCCGACCCGGCCGTCGCCCTGGTCGAAGGCGATGCGGTCCGCGCGGCCGAGGCCACCCCTAACGACGCGGCCTATGGGTCGCAGTGGTCGCTGCCCCAGATCGGCTGGGACCAGGCGTACGGGACCGTCACCCCCACGGGCACTGCGAAGGTCGCCATCCTCGATACCGGCGTCGACGCCTCGCATCCCGATCTCGCCGGCCAGGTCGTCTCCGGAACCTCGATCCTCGACGGCTCGAACGGCCTGGCTGACCCGAATGGCCACGGCACGTGGATGGCCGGGATCATCGCCGCGGCGACCGACAATGGCGAGGGCATCGCCGGCGTCGCGTACGCGGGCGTGCAGGTCATGCCCGTGACCGTCCTCGGCGCGGACGGGACCGGCCTCGACAGCGACATCATCGAGGGCGTCGTCTACGCGGCCGACCACGGCGCCGACGTGATCCTGATGGCCTTCTCGAATCCCGGTTACTCGGCCTCACTCCAGGCCGCGATCGACTACGCCTGGTCGAAGGGCGCCGTGCTCGTGGCGGCCGTGGGTAACGACGGCTCGTCCTCGCCGACGTACCCGGCCGGCGACCGTGGTGTCGTCGGCGTCTCCGCGACCGATCAGTCGGACGCGCTCTGGGCGTCGAGCAACTACGGCGCGGACACGTTCATCGCCGCGCCCGGCGTGTCGATCGACTCGACCGCCCCTGGCGGTGGGTACACGTCGGTGACGGGCACCTCGGCCGCAGCGGCCGAGGTCGCCGACGCGGCCGCCTTGGC
>JAKAHU010000331.1 GCA_021825385.1 Chloroflexota bacterium
GTCGATCATCGGAGTCCAGCACATCACATGACGAAGTCGTACGCGGATCTCATGCGCGAGGTCCGAGCCCAGATCAGGGAGCTCTCGCCCGGCGAGGTGGAGCGGCTGCGCGAGGCGTCGCCGGGCATCGTGCTCATCGACTGCCGCGAAACCGACGAGTGGGAGCAGGGGTTCATCCCCGGCGCGATCCACCTGCCACGCGGCTACATCGAATTGAACGTCGAGGCGATGGTCCCCGATCGCAGCCAGCCGGTCGTCGTCTACTGCGCCCAGGGGATCCGTTCGGCCTTCGCGGCCAAGACCCTCCAGGAGATGGGCTACGCCGACGTCGCCTCGATGTCGGGCGGCTTCCAGCAGTGGAAGTCGATGGGTCTGCCCTGGCTGATGCCGGCGTACCTGTCGCACGAGCAGAAGCTGCGCTACTCGCGCCACCTGCTCGTGCCCGAGGTCGGCGCCGAGGGGCAGGCGAAGCTCCTCGCCTCCAAGGTCCTGTTCATCGGTGCCGGCGGCCTCGGCTCGCCGGGGATGCTCTATCTCGCCGCGGCGGGGGTCGGGACGATCGGGATCGTCGACTTCGACGTCGTCGACCTCTCGAACCTCCAGCGCCAGGTGATCCACACGACCGACCGGGTGGGTGAGAAGAAGGTCGAGTCGGCGCGCCTGACGATCAACGCCCTCAACCCCGACATCACCGTCATCGGCCACGAGGAGATGCTCACGGCGGCCAACGTCGAGCGGATCATCGCCGGCTACGACGTCGTCGTCGACGGGACCGACACGTTCGAAACCCGCTACATCCTCAACGACGCCGCCGTTGCCGCGAACATCCCCGTCGTTCACGCCAGCGTCTTCCGCTTCGAGGGCCAGCTGACCGTCTTCCAGCCCTACCAGGGCCCGTGCTACCGCTGCCTCTACCCGACCCCGCCGCCGCCCGAGCTCGCCCCGGGCTGCTCGGTCGCCGGTGTCCTGGGCGTCGTGCCCGGGATCATGGGGATGCTCCAGGCGAACGAGACCCTGAAGATCCTGCTCGGGATCGGCGACACGCTCGCCGGCCGGCTCCTTCTGTTCGATGCCCTCGATGGCAGTTTCACCGAGCTGCGCCTGCGCCGTGACCCGAACTGCCCGGTCTGCTCGGACGCTGCGGTCGAGGCCCGCCAAGCGGGCCGGCCGCTGCCGGCCGCGACGGTCGGCGAGGACGCGCCGTTCATCCTCGGCGGCAGCTTCGGGGGCCAGGCGTGAGCGTGGTCCGGATCCCGCCGGTCCTGCGCGCCTCGGCGGGCGGCAACAAGCAGGTCGAGGTCCCGGGCGCGACCGTCGGGGAGGTGCTCGCCGCCCTGGTCGAACGCTTCCCGGGCTTGCGCCAGCAGCTCCTGACCGAGGAGGGCGAGCTGAACCGGTTCGTCAACGTCTACCTGAACGACCAGGACATCCGCTACCTCCAGGAGCGGGCGACCCCGGTGGGCGAACGCGACACGCTGATCATCCTGCCGGCGATGGCGGGCGGCTGAGCGGACCGATGGTGATGACCGCGAAGCCGACGGTCGGAGGGGCGGGTGGCGGCGCCGTCCACGACCACGGCGAGCTGCCCCGTCACGGCGGCCGGTACGAGAGCATCCTCGACGCGGTCGGGCACACGCCGCTCGTCGGCGTTCCCCGGATGAGCCCGAACCCGGCCGTGCGGATCTACGCCAAGCTCGAGATGTACAACCCGACCGGCTCGGTCAAGGACCGGGCGGCGAAGTACCTGGTCGAGGATCTCGAGCGGCGCGGCCTGCTTGGTCCCGACTCGATCATCCTCGAGCCCACCTCGGGCAACACCGGGATCGCCCTGGCGATGATCGGGCGCCGGAAGGGCTACCGGGTCGCGCTGGTGATGCCCGACAACGTCACCCAGGAGCGGCGCCAGATGGCGGCGCTCTACGGCGCGGAGATCATCGACTCGCCCGGTCGGCTGGGCAGTAACGGGGCGATCGCGCTGGCCAAGCACCTCGTCTCGAAGGATCCGCGCTTCGTCATGCCCTACCAGTACGGCAACCCGGCCAACCCGCTCGCGCACTACGAGACGACCGGGCCGGAGATCCTCGCCGACTGCCCCGAGATCGACGTCTTCGTGGCCGGGCTCGGGACCGGCGGCACGCTGATGGGTGTCTCGCGCTACCTGCGCGAGCACAAGCCGGGGGTCAAGGTCTACGCCGCCGAGCCGTTGCCGGGCGAGAACGTCCAGGGGCTGCGCTCGCTCGACGAGGGGTTCGTGCCGGAGATCTTCGACCCATCGCTCCTCGACGGGAAGTTCCTCGTCTCGAACCGCGACGCGATCGCGGCTCTGCGCGAGCTCGTCTTCGGCGAGGGAATCTTCGCCGGTCCGTCGTGCGGCGCGGTTCTCGTCGCGGCCGCCCGGGTCGCCCGCCAGATGGAATCCGGCACGATCGTCGCCCTCCTGCCCGACGGCGGCTGGAAGTACCTCTCGGCGGGCACGTTCAGCCGCGATCTCGACGAGATGGAGGAGGACCTCGAGGGCGGAGTCAGCTGGTGGTGAGCCCGGCGGCGCATCCCGGGCCGAGCTCGGTGCGGCTGCCGGTCGCGATCGTCGACGAGCTGATCGCCCATGCCCGGGCCGGGTATCCGAACGAGGCCTGCGGCCTGATCCTGGGCAGCGCGCCGGCCGCCGAGGGCGGGCGGCCGCTCCGCTTCGTGCCGACCCGGAACGCGGCCGCCTCGCCCCATCGCTACGAGATCGACTCGGCCGACCTGCTCCGCCTGACCCTCGAGGCCGACGAGCGCGACGAGGCCTTCTGGGCGATCGTCCACTCCCACGTCCGGAGCCCCGCCCGCCCGTCCCCAACCGACATCGGGCTCGCCTTCTATCCGGACGCTCTCTACCTGCTCGTCTCCCTGGCCGACGAGGAGGCCGATCCGCTCACCGGCCGCCCCAGCGTGCGGGCCTGGCGGATCGTCGACGGTCAGGTGTTCGAGGTCGGCCTGGAGCTCGTCGACCGGCCGGCCTGAGGCGAGACGCCGCGAGGTCGCGCTTCGGGGTTGGCCCAGGCTGGTCGTGCTTCCGTTCCGCGACAGGAGCAGGTGCACCGAACCGAAACGCACCGCCCGAATCGGAGCGATCAGCTGGCGCCGCCGTCCTGATCGGCTGGGCCGGTCGGCTGGGCGGACGATCCGGGGCGGGCGGACGATCCGGGACGTCCCCCAAGGACCCAGGCCAG
>JAKAHU010000067.1 GCA_021825385.1 Chloroflexota bacterium
CGCGGTGGTGGCGCGTGTCCAGACCAATTCGACCGCAGCGAGAGCGGCATCAGGGAACGCCAGGTGCGCCGCACGGCGTCGTGCAGGGCGCGATGCAGGCGCTAACGGCGTCGGCCCCCACGGTTCCCCGGTCGTCGGCGTCGAACAGCGCGGCCGGCCCGGACGAGGAAACCGAGGGACGGCGGTCACCGTGCGGCGCGTGGCCCCTGCGACTGGCTTGCCAGCTCAGGTGCGCGGCGGGCGCGGGCACTCGTCGCGGGGCTGGTGGCGGCACTGACAGGGTGCGGCAGCACCGGCGCTGCCCGGCCGCCTCGCGAGTGGGCCAGGCCAGCAACCGTGCCCGCCGGGCCCACAGTCCGCCCTACATACGGCAGCCATCGCACCTCAACTCGTCGCGTCGGGATCGGCCAGTACCTCGCGGATCGGCGCGGTTGCCCTCCTCGAGCCCGCGCAGCACGACCGCGTTCCACTCGAGCCTCTCGACCCCAGGGACGGTCACTCGCTCCGCTCCGCTCCGCCCGCGCCGCGGGTGCTCCCCTCCTCTGCCGCAGGGCTGTCGGCGGCCATTCCCTGGTCGCCGCGGCGGACGGGCCGGGCCATTCCGCGGGTGGCCACGTTCCCACCGCCCGGGTCACAGCCCATATGGTAGGACCGCGGATCCTATGAACCCTTCTCCTGGGAGTTCGGCACCTCAGGGGCAGGCGCGACGGGCGCATCCGCCGTGGCCGGGACCGACGCGTCGACCGTTGCCGTCGCAGGGTGCGCGTGACGTCGGCTCCTGTGACGCGCGATGGTCAACGCCGTCAAGCCGAGCAGCAGTACGGCAAGAGCGGTGCCAATGCGCAGCGACCCGATGGTCGCCGCGCCCGACAGGTCGCGGTCGATCTCCGCAGACAGGCGAGTCGCCCGATCGAGCTGGTCTGCCGCGAGGGCGGCGGTGGCGTCGGAGGCGAGGCGAGCCAGATCGGTGCCAACCAGGCCAACTGCCTCGACCGGCCCGCGGCTCGCCGCTACCTTCCCCGCTGAACGGGCGACCAATCTTGCCGCCGCCAACCGCTGCTCCGCGAAGGTGGCCGCAGATCGAAGCGCGGCCTCGTCGCCGGCCGACTCGAAGAGTTGCTGGAGCTTCGTGCTCGCCGCGGCTCGTGGCACGAGGGCAGTCGTCCGGACCTGCGCGTCGAAGATTGCATTGGCCAGGGTCATCGCGGCGCTGGCTTCGCCGAACTTCCAAGTAGCCATAGGCTCGCGGATGGCCAACGGTAGATACCAGCCGCCTGCCCGCGCCGCGAGGGCCAGGTATTGCGATCGGGCTGCCGCGCGTTGAGCGAGCTCGCCCAGGTTGTCGGTGACCCCGTAATGAGCGAGCAGGCGCGGCAGGTCGAGGCCGGAAGCCGCCGCACCGTGTTCGTCGACGAGATCCAGCCAGGTGCGCCAGTCGATCGGGCCCGAGCCCACGATTTCCGGTGTTCCGGCGCCACGGTAGGCGATCTCGTGGCGGGAGGCGGCCTCCAGGACCTCGGCCATGCGGGCGTCGCCGATGGAATCGGCAGCTGCGGTGACGATCCAGCAGGCGGCTGCGTACTGGTAGGCCACCGCGGCGCGGTCGTCCTCTGTGACCCGGGCGCCCAGCACCTTCCAGGTGGCCAGCGCCGGCGGTGCGCCGCTACCCCCGTACGCCGGCGGCGCCTCGCAGGCCCGGTAGTAACCGGCGCCCGCAACTTTCTCCGCGTAGCTCGCGTAGCCCTCGTCGAGCCAGCGGTCGGAAAAGAAGGCCGGGTTGAACCACACGTGGCTGAGCTCATGCGCCACCGTGGTGGCGTCAAACACCTCGCTGACCCTGGCGACCTGCTCCTCCGGATCGAAGCTGCCGGCGTAGTCGGCCCCCAAGGCGGCCTGGGTGACCTCCCGGACCGTAATCCGGCCGCTCCCAGGCAGGGACACCCCAATCAGCGATTCGAGCGCCGGAAGCGAGGTCCGCACCGCATCCGCGGTCTCCTTGACCCACTGGCCGTCCTCGGGCCAGCCCTGGATCTCCACTGCGCGTCCACCGGGGGCGGTGACCGTGAGGTGTGTGTAGGCGGACGGGTTCGTCGCGTCCACGCAAGCAACGAACTTGTAGGGCTCGCGGAGCGTGCCGCTGGAGAGGATGGTCCTGCTTCCGCTCACGGTCGTCGACAAGGTGGCGCCGATCGTCTCCGCGATGAAGCCCTCCGGCAGCACGAACCGAACGCTCCCGCTGTCGACCGCGTTGCCGAACCCGCAGAAGAACGCGTAGGCCCGGCCGGCCCGGATCAGCGATCCGCTGCGGGGCTTTCCACCCGGCAGCGCGTAGGTGACCCGCACGGACGCAGTCTGCCCATTCAAGATCCGGGGAAAACCAACCTTGAGGGTGATGAGGTCGCCCGAGCCAGAGCTGTCCGTGCTGGTTGAGGCCGTTCCTCCGCTGGCGGTCGCCCTGATCTGGGTCGCTCCACGCTCGATGTACAAGGGCAGCGAGTCGACATACCAATGAGTCGTGGACGGGCACGGATACGAGTACGGCAGATACAACTCCAGCCAGGCGTCCCACTGCCAACCCGTGCAGGTCTGGTACTCGACGGTGTCGGGGGTCCGGTTCGTCACCTTGAGGTCGATGGTGACTTGGATCTGAGCCTTCGCCGGAACGAGCTCGTAGGTCGTGACCGCGCTGTCGATGATCGTGTCCGCGGCGCGGGCCGGCGTTGGCACGAGCACGAGAAGCAGCAGGCTGAGCCCGGCAGCGGCCAGCCCCATACGCCTGACCATCGCGCGGCCCCCGCCGCGTGCCCCCATCACGCGTCCACCCACGGTCGCACACCTCCCTGCCGGGGACGCGCTGCAGACGATCCGGAACCCGGTTTCTTGGGCACCCAGCCGAGGATAGGCCGCGCCCGGGGGCCTACCAGCCACCGACAGTCAGGAGCGGGCCATCAGACGCTCGTACCAGCGCCAGGCCGGTAACCGCCCACCCTGTCCGTTCCAGCCCGCGTGAACCGAGGATGGGCGCATCACCGACCTGTCCCGCAGGGCGCGAGCGGTCCATTTCATGGTCGCAGCTCGAGCCGGTGGCTCACCATCACCGGGCCATGGCGCAGCGCCAGTGGTCCGCACGTCCACCGATCGAGCCGGGACAGCCTTACGTGCCCCGCTGGTTGTACGGCGGCTGGGTCCGCTTGATGACGCGGCCTTCCTTGGCCTTCGCGTCCTTGATACTGGACATCTGCTCGATTCGGATCCTCTTGCCCGGGATCGGGTCCGGCCCGTCAGGCAAGTGCTCGCGCAGCCGATCCTGGACGCGTCCGCGTTTCGCCACACCGGTGTAGTTGTTCCTGCCGCCACCGGTCAGGATCTTGTAGAGGACCGGCTTGCCATTCGGCAGCTTGTCGATGCCGGCTTCGTTGAACGGAACGGTCTTCTTCGCCACCGAGAGACCTACCTTCGACCGTCTGCTAGGTTCCGGCCAGCATGGCCGACGTAACAATGCGTCGGAGGCGTGCCAGCTAGCCTGACACAGGCGCGTCAGGGTGCGGCCCCGCGGGATCTCCGCCTGAGGAGGACCGACCCCCATGGTGGGATGCGGACGCGAGCTCGGCGTACGTGCGGATCTCCGCTCCCGAAGGGAGGCGAAGGGCCCCGTCCACGAGCTCGGGCGCGCTGACCCCCGCGGCGCTGAGAAGGCTCGCAAGCTCGTCCGTCCCATACGTCAGGAGCCGTACCTCAAGCTCGGTCGTATCAGGCACGTGCGGATCGAAGGTCACGAGGCACGGCACGCGGCCGGGCAGGTCGAGCCAGTAGGTGCCGGCCAGCGACGCGTAGGGCCGCAAGCGTTCCCGCGTCGATGGGGCCGTGGTGAGGATCGCCTCCATGTCCGCGAGCGTGATGGCGGGTCCGCTCGCGGGGGGCGGCCCGTTGGGGTCGCGTTGCAGGTCCCGTAACGTGATGGACTCCGCCTTCGCCTGCTCGATCGACCTGCGGATCGCTGCCATGCGAGCCGCGATGTCCGACTGCCGGGCCGCGCTCGGCTCTTCCATGGCGAGGTCTTGGATGGCGCGCTCGATCTCGTTGAGCACAGGCTGCGCCGGGCCGACGACGTCCTCGAACCAGTCCACGTCCTCGCCAATCCCCCGATAGATCTGCTCCTCGATCGTGCCCTCGTAGAAGTAGTTGGTGACGTCCACGACCGGCTTGCCACCGATGCGATCGAGCCGACCGATACGCTGCTCGACACGCATGAAGTTCCACGGCATGTCGTAGTTGATCAGCCGGCCCGAGGTCTGCAGGTTGAGACCCTCGCTCAGCGCGTCCGTGCCGAGCAGGATCTTCACCTCCTCCCCCGCTGCGAACAGCTCCCGCACGCGCTTCTTCGCGACTGGCACCCAGCGTCCGGAGGTGGCGTCCCAGCGCTCCCCTCCACTGCCCGAGTAGCAGATCAACCGGTCGCGGAACGTGGGCACCAGCTGGTCGCGCAGGTAGTGCAGGGTGTCCGTGTACTGCGTGAATACGACCGCCGTGTCGTGCACACCCTGGAAGGCGGCGAGGAGATCGTCGCGCAGGCGCTCCATCTTCGATTCCTGTGGCGGCCGGTCGCCCAGATCGGCCAGGAAGTCCCGCAGCTCCTCAACCTCGTGGGCGAGGGCGAGCGCCGGACCCTCCAGGGTATCCAGATCCAACACCCCGGTTTCCTCCAGGCTGGCCAGGTCGTCGGCCGTGAGAAGGTCGATGGCGCGCGCCCTGCCGAGGAGGACTGCCAGGCGTCGCTGGAGGCTGAGCTCGATCGCCAAGAACGACGAGGTCAGTCGCCGCCGATAGACGGTCATGATGAAGCCGAGCGCCTTCTGTCCGGCCCCCGCGCGCATGTAGGCGTTGTAGTAGCGGGCGATGTAGCGCTCGATCCGCTCATACAGTGCCTGCTCGTCCGCTCGCAGCGGGATGAAACGGTCGACCACGCTGCGGCGGGGGACCACCGTTCCGGGCGGCAGCGTGCCGTCCTCGACGTAGCCACGCAGCAGCTCACGCGTGGTTCGGAAGACCCGCTCACGCATCGGGGTGTTGGCGCGCAGCCACTCGTCGAGCCAGAGCCGCCCGTCGGGGCCGAGCTCGCCGGCCGCTTCCGGGCTCAGACCCTGCCTGGCGAAATTCGTGATGTACCAGGCGCCCGCCAAGCCGAAGTTGCGCCGTACCTGGCGATCGACCTCCTCGGCGGGACGGACCGCGGGATCGCTGAAGTGATCGGCCGACATGCGCCGCAGAAACTCCCAGTCGCGCGCGCCGTACGGCTCGCGGAGCTCCTGGTAGTAGCGCACGAAGGGGCCGGCGCTCTCGCCCCAGCGGCCGGGCAACCCAAGCAGGGCCAGAAGGTCCCAGGCTTCATGCGCGTGCATCTGCATCGGCGTGGCCGTCGCCAGGTACAGCGCCCGGAAGGACCCAGCGGCCCGCATCTCGAGCAGGAGCCGAAGGAGCTGGTTCGGCGGGCCGTCCGGCTGGGTGCCGATCCTCCCGGCGTGGTGCGCCTCGTCGACGAACACAACATCCCAGGGCCCCGCCGCGAGCACTTCGTCGCGCCGAGTGCGCCGCCGCGCCAGGTGTGAGCTGGCGAGCAGGACCGGGAAGGCCCGCCACGGGTTGCCCTCTGGCGCCGGGACAGCCGCGTCGTCGACATCGTAGAAGCCACCGCGATCGAGGCGAGGCACCCGCAGGGCAACCTTCTCAGCGAGCTCTTCCTGCCATTGCTTCAGGACCGACGCCGGCACCAGCAGCAGCACCCGGGCGGCCTTGCCTGAGACGAGGAGCTCGCGAACGACCAGGCCGACCTCGATGGTCTTGCCCAGACCGACCTCGTCGGCCAGCAGATACCCGCGCGGGTAGCTCTCCACGATCCGCCGCGCCGTCCACACTTGATGGGGCCAGGGATCGACCGCGGCCGTGGCGAAGCCGACTTCCGTGCCACCGCCGATACGCGGGGCGACCGCCAGAAACTGCAGCCGGATGTCCTGCTCGGCCGTGGGCCGTGGGGGGCGGCGCAGGCCCTCCTCAGGATCGACCACGGGCGGCGGTTCGGGCGGCGCGATGGCGATGAGGCGCTCCGCCACGGCCTCGGGGAGCGGCACGACCTGCCAGCCCGCCTCGGACCGCCCCTCCCACAGCGCCTCGAACTGCGCGAGGACGGGCTGGCCGTACTCCGCCCAGGCTTCGGGTTCCCACGAACGAGCAACCGTGAACGTCTCGTAGTTGTCGCGCCAGCCGGCCGCGGACTCGTTGTCCGAGCCGAGGAAGGCGAGCCGGTTGCCTTGTTCGTCAGTGAAGACGCCGAACTTGGCGTGGAAGTACGGTCGGGCCGCCGCGGCGGGCAAGGGCAGGCCCTCGGCATCGGTCGGCACCCCGATCTTGATGCTGAGCCGGCCGGACTTGGCCAGATACGCCAGCGTCTCCAGCCGACGCTGGGCGACGATGTCCGCGCCTTCCAGCGGATCGGCCAGCAGCCGGCGCACGAGGACGTCCGAGAGGGGCTCGCCCTCCCGCAGCGCCCGCAGGTCGGCCTCGTCGAGTTCGGCTCCGGCCACGATGCGCATCGTCCCGCCGCGTGCCACGAAGCGACTGACGCCGGCGGCGGCCACGACGAGCGCAGACGAGCGGTAGTAGCCGGTCACCCGGTCGTAGCGGAGCGCCTCCCTGAGGACCGGGACGTAGAAGCCGGCGAGGCGATCGTCAGGGGGGCTGTAGAAGCTCCTGAGAGGGAGCTCCCGAAAGCTCATTCCCAGAGCCCGAGGTTCTCGGCCGTGGGTTGGTCGGGCGGCAGCACGATGGCGGGGAAGTACGCGGCGCACAGACGGTCCAGGATCTCGGCCTCCGGACGTGCCCAGCCCGACTTCGTGCGCGTACGCGGGATGGCGTTCACGAAGCCCTGCAGGCAAGCCAGGAAGCGCTGGTCGGACCCCAGACCCGCGCGGTCGAGGAAGGTGCGGGCCGCGGGCAGCCCGTCCACGCGGGCGACGTACATCACCGTGTGCAGCGCGTCGAGGGCGACCGGAAACGCGGTGGCGTCCGGACGAACGCCGGGGAGCGCGTCGTCGCCCGCGCGGCGCAGACGACGCTCGGGCGGCAGCAGGATCACACTGCCCGCCTTCTCCTCCAGGACCCGCGCACGCGCCAGCTCCGCCACGTCGAGGCCGCCCGTGGCGAGCGCCAGTCGGCGGGCCTCGTCGAACGGGAACTCGGCCGCCTTGAACGTTTCCCAGGCGATGAGCGCGAAGTCGGTGAGCGAGTCGAACCGCGTGTCGCTTCCCACCAGGCGTCGCCGCTGCAGGCGCACGACCTCCGCCCGCGCCGCGTCCAGGGCCTCCTCGGGACGGAGCAGGCGCGACTTGCCCGTGATCGGGTCGGCTTCCGACGAGTAGACCGGCCAGCGCGCGGAGATCACCGAGAGCGCAGGACCGTACGTCGAAAGGAGCAGGTCCACCCCGCTCAGGCCCGCCCGAGCGAAGCGCCCCAGCGCGTCGCGGGCCGCGGCGCGCACGTCCCCCTCGACGTCCTCGAAGAAGGGCGGGTTGCCCCCCTGACCATGCCGCTTGCGACACACTAGCACGATGGTCGACGCGGCGGCGTTCTTGTTGGCCTGGTGCAGGCTCTGCTCGCTCTCCGTGTTGACAGGCCAAGAGGTTTCGATCTGGAACCCCGCCTCCAGCAGACCCATGCCCAGAGTGTCCCAGGCCTCGGCGCGCTTGTGGGTGAACATCACGGTGAGCACCCCGTCGTCGCGGAGCACCCGCGCGCACTCGGCGAAGATGGCGGCCATCTTCGCCTCGTAGTCGGCGTTGGCGAGCTCCTTGCGCCGGCGGCCGGCATCGGCGAACCGGACGGGGTTCGCCACCGCCTCGTTCTTCTTGTCGGTGAGTTCGGCGCGGAAGAGATCGGGATAGAGCAGTCCGAGCGTGCGCTTCTCCCAGACGTAGAAGAAGTCCGCCAGCTCGGCGTACATGACGTTGTCGTAGTAGGGCGGGTCGATGGCCACCAGGGCAACCGAGCCATCCGCGATGGCCGGCAGGTCGGCGGCGTTCCGACAGCTCACGGTCACCGGACCGGGCACCGGCCAGCGCGTCTGGGTTGCCAGTGGTCCGGCGTCGGCGGGGCGCAGCAGCTCGGCGATCTCGGTGTACGCGTCGACGATCTGCTCGAGGCACCAGGGGTACAGCTCGCGCGCCCCCTCGAACTCGGCGTACGTCCACTTGAAGGCAAGATTGTGGGCGTCGAACACGCTCCGCATCTTGTCGCGCGAGGTGTCCCAACTCGACAAGATCGCGTTCCAGTTGATCGCCTTCCCCTGCATGAGCGCGAGGAGCGTCAGGATCGCGCTCGCCCGTTCGGGCTCGAGAGCCGTCTGGAGCTCCGGGACGAGGCGCCGGTACTCCTCTACGAAGACGCCGTGCACCAGGAGCTGCCGCGGCGAGAACATGTCGCGCCAGTGCGGCATGCCGTAATTCCGCGGCTCGGCAGTCTTGAGGCCCTCCGGGATGCGCTCGGCGGGCACGATGCCCTGCTCGAGCCAACCCGGCAGCAGACGGGCGAGCTCGGTCTCGGCCGCCGCGAGCGCGTCGAGATCGGTGCGTGTCGGGCCGCGGAAGCCGCGGCCGCGAGCGGTACGCACCGCGACCGCGTACAACTCGGAACCCAGGCGCCCGGCCTGCGCCTCCGCCCGGATGTAGTCGCCAGCGATGGCCAGGCCGTCCCAGGGCGAGATCGCGTCACCGCCAGCGACCGTGCCCCGATCGGGGTCGAAGTCGATCTCGTCGCCGGTGACGATCTCGTACTCGATGCGTTCGAGCGGCTGGCCGCCTCGCTCGGTGTGCAGGCGGACGGCTGCCGGCTTGTCACCGCGCGACAGCCACCAGTTCGGCGCAAGCGGGACCGGCTTCCCGGTCCGCGGGCAGGCGACCGTCCGGGCGAAGACGTAGGCAACCACCCGCTCGTCGGCAGCCTCGAGCCGGAAGGCGGTCGCGAGACGATCCTCGACTCGACTTGCGAGCAGCTGCCCCCAGCGGATGAGATCCGACCTGAGTCCCTGCCCAAGCCGACCGGGGATGGTGAGCGACGCCAGCAGGATCGCCGCTGCCACGGGGTTCAGATCGTTGGCGAGGGTCGGGACTCCGTACCGCATCGACTCGAACGGGAGCGAGCCGCCGCCTGCCGTAGGGTCCAGCACCGTCGGCGCACCCCAGGTCTCCGCGATCAACTCCTGCGCGAGCTCGAGATCTTCCGACGACAGCCGGTTCCTGAATGCTTGGCGATAGCCGTAGCCACCGTCGGGCAGGCGAACACGCTGCTCGTTCGCCTCGGCTAGTCGCCGCCTCGCCGCGACCGGGTCGCCCAAGACACCGCACAGACGGAGGAACCACTCTCGGTAGGCGGCTTCGGACTGGAGTTCCTGCCGGGTTGGATACGCCTTCGCCAGTTCTGGCGACCACACCGGGAGCAGACTTCCCAGCACTGCTCCGGTGCTGGCGGCAAGCGGGCGGCGGGCCCACCAGACGTGCAGGGTCTTCAGTTTGGGGAACTGGCCGGGAATGGGTGCCGACTCGCGCCGGCTCTCAATGCCCAGCTCCGCCACCGGCAGCCAGTCCTCGATCAGGACGCGTGGTCGCTCGGTCACGCTCTACTCCTCGGCGAGCATCAGCCGGAACGCGCGGCGCGATCGGCCCGCGCTCTCACCCACGCACTTGGCGTACCAGTAGTAGGCCTCCTCGTCACTCAGACGGTCGACCGCGGCGGCGATCGCGGCGACGCGTGAGGGTTTGCGCAGGGGGCCGGTGGCCAGCATCGTCAGGGCGAACCGCACGCCAACCACGTCGCCAAGCCGGAAGGGGGCCCGTCGCCGGGACGAGAGATCGGAGGGAGCGTACCCGGCCGCGCGCACGGCTCCCAGGGCGCGCTCCATGATCCGCTCGGCTCGGGAGGGCGGCAGGTGCGCCACGATGCGTGACGTGCCCTCGGCCCGGTCAGTCTCCTCCAGTCGAAGGCCGAACACCGCGTCGGCGCCTGGCTCGACCACCAGGCGGAAGCCACGCGGACGCGCAGACTGCTCCATCACGCGAGCTCGGCGCGCAGGCGCAGGACACCCGGGTTGAGATCCGCGATGACCTTGCGGATGCGGGCGATCTCGTCGGCGGTCGGCGGGAGCGGAGCCTCGAACTGGAAGTCCAGGCGCAGGCTGCCAGCAACCTTGGTGGCAGTGCGGGCGAGCGCAAAGACGGCATCCTCGACACGCTGATAGTCGGCGGCCGGGCCGGCCAGTGTCAGGTTGGCCCCGGGCTGCAGCCCAGCGAACTCGAGCACCATCTCGAGCGCTACCGACGGCGCCAGCCGGGGCAGCATCGGCACCGCCTTGCCGAGCAGCGAGAGATCGCGGGGCCCTTCACCGGGCTCGGCCAACGCGCTCACCGAGAGCTGCGTGATCCCCTTGGCGGCCGCTACGTCGGCGACCTGGTCCAGCAGTCGCTGGAAGGCGACGCCGGCGACACCTGTGACCTCCACCGGCCGGATCCCCCCTCCCCCGAGCCGGATGCCGATGCGCTTGGCGGCGGCGGGGCGGAGCAGCGTCAACTGCTCGAGGGAGGCCGCGGCGATCTCGTCGGGACGGAGCGGCACGGCCGCCGGCCCAGGCTCCGCGGCCACCGCCACGACCCGCGCGGAAGATCCGCCCTCGGCGGCGCGCGCGAGCACGTCGAGGACTTCCCGCTTCTCGGGCTCGCGGCCAAGGCGTTCCTCGAGCCGCGCCCGTAGCGCGGGGCCGGCGGCCTGTTCAGGACCCAGCGCGCGGTCGAGATCGTCCCAGCTCAGCGGGCGTCTCGCGATGCCGCGCCGACGCGCTTCGTCGGGGTCGAAGAGGATCACGTCGGAGCTGATCTCGACCCCGGGTGGGGGGCTGTCGCTCGTCCACGCTCGCTCGGCCCGGGCATCGTAGTAAACCCAGGCGCCGTTGCGGACGCCGTCGCGGATCGCATCGCGGAGCAGCGTCGGATCGAGCACGAGCTGCGCGGCGTGGTCCTTCCAGAAGTAGTCGGCGACATCCTTGGTGGTCACATCGGTGGCGCCCGCCGGCCACGTCTTCTGGCGCAGGTAGTCGGTCGAGAGCTTGGCCTCGCGGATCTTGCCCTCGTTGCGCAGGGCGTCGAGGATCGTCCGCGTCTGGGCCTTCTCCGCCTCGCCCTGCTGCTGGGGTGGAAGCTCGACGTGCCGTAGGTATCCTGCCGCCCGGTCGCCCGACGGGTAGTACAGGTGGCGGAAGCAGCGGTTGATCGCCACCCGGGCTTCGAGCCTGGTTGTCCCGTGGGCGGCCCGGATACGGCGCTGGACGTCCGGCGAGAACTGGGCCATGCGTTGGCCATCGCCCACAATCGCGTCGACCGCCAGCGTGGCTCGAACGCGATCACGCATGGCGTCCTTGGCATCCTCGTCGGCGACGAGAAAGACCACGGCATTGCGATACATGCGGATGTTCTCGGCCATCCCGCAGCGGTCCAGGAGCTCGACGACTCGGGCGGGCGCGGCCGACGCCTTCTCGCCGACGACCGCGAGGTCATCGTGGTGCATGACGACGAGGCGGAGCGCAGCTTCGTCGCTCACGGAGGCGGGCCCGGTGGGGAAGAACAGCGTGCGCACGGGCCCGTCGGTGGGGAACGTCCGGTGGATCAGCGCGTCGAGCTCGGCGTTCACCCGCGAATTCGGGATATTGCGCATCTCCTCGGCGATGATCGCGTTCGCGTTGGGCTCGGTGAGGAAGCGCCAGCGTGCGCCGTCCCAGGCCAGATGCCAAGCGACCTTCTCGACCTCGGCGAGGGCCTCGCCGATGATCGTCGGATCGTCGCCCGTGCGGAGGGTGCCCAGGAGGTAGTCGGTGCGGGTCGCCCCGGCCGTCGTGACCAGCTCCAGGCTGTGACAGAACACGGTCGTGCAGGCGCGCGTGGCGTACGGCGGGCGGCCCGCGAACCGCCGCGCATCAACCTCCGCCGCGTGGGAGTCCGCGCCGGCGAAGTCGACCCGGGCGACCGGCTCGAAGTCGGGGCGCTCGATCCCGATCGTCAGATGCGACAGCACGGCCGGCCGCCGGAAGTCGATGTCCGCCACGTTGAGCAGATCGACCTCGCGATGGTCGGTCCACACCCCGTCCACGACTTCGGCGAGGAGTCGCAGGGCTCCCCGGGCGCGGTTGAAGACGCTGATCGAGCCGATGCGCTTGTCGAGGACCCGCACGAGCTCGGGGTGGAAGGGGTAGGAGCGTTCGATCAGCTCCGCGTACGTCGTCGGGGCTTCGGCCCCACCCCCGAGGGGCTCGCCCTGCGCCCGCACGTCCTCGTAGAAGGCGCGATACGCGGCAGCCGCCTCGCGCGCCGCCGGCCGAGCGATCTCGGCGAACAAGCGGCGCTTCAGGATCTCCACGATCTCCGCGTCCTCGGCCGGCTTGATCACGTTGCCCGTGCGGGCCACGATGCTCTGGGTGTCCTGGAGGGCGGCCGCGAACTCCGCCTCGGCCTCGTCGAGAAGTTCGTGCAGGTCCTCGGTCTCGCGTCCATACGCGTCGGCGCGAGTGGCGAGCGTAATGATCACGGCCACCCGCGGATTGCCCGCGGCGAGTTCGAAGAGGTTCTTGAGGAAGGGCGGGATCGCCTGCGCCATGCGCCTGACATCAGGGTTGCCCGAGCTCGTGAGCTGGCGCAGGTGCTGGGCGATCTCGTCGATGATGATGACGGTCGGCGTGTCCCCGACAATGGCCTCCCAGGTCGCCTTGCCGGGTGCCGTTCGGCCCGCGTCGGACGCCGCCAGCTGCGCGTACGCCTCGGGCCCCAGCTGCGCTCCGATCTCGCCCCAGATGGTGAAGGTGCGGATGCCGTTGGTGAGGAGCCCGTTCTCGGGATCGAGCGTGTCGCCCACGACCGCCGCCACCTGGCAACGCTCGGGCAGGAGGCCCGGGTCAACGAACTCGGCGAGGTTGTTCGGTCGGCTGCCCCTGGCGAGGTGGTACACGGCCATCAGGCTGTGGGTCTTGCCGCCGCCGAAGGACGTCGCCGAGCGGATGACGCCGTGTTCGGCGCCCGGTACGTGCGAGCCGCTCAGCCTGCCGAACGTCCAGGTCAGCAGCTGTCGGAGCCGGACGTGGGGTACGTGATGGCGAAGTAGGCCTCGGGGTCGCCGTAGATCGGGTAGGCCCCTGGGTTGCGGACCACCTGATCGAGCTGGGCGGCGAAATGGTTGTCGGCCAAGCCGCCCCGCAGGACGTCATCTCTCGGAACGCAGGTGCTCGTGATCGGCTGCAGCACGGCCCGCTCCCCGCAATGCACAGTAGGTCAAGACGAGCATGCCACGAATCGGTCGGCCGCACCCCACCATTGGCGTAGCCGTGGCTCACCACCGCCGTCGAACTCCGGCGATCCTTGGCGAGCGAGGATCACCGGGTGCGCCGGACAGCTGGTGGAGTGGGAGCCGCTGCGATCGTGAGGCTTCAACCCCATGAATGCACGCCGGCGCGCCATCGACGGCCCGCGCTCGCGGGTCCGGCGCCATGCGGACCCGCGGTCCAGCCGGACGGCCGTCGCGCAGGCGTGGCGACGCGGCCTGACGGCTCCCGCGCGCTCCTCACAGGAGCCAGTAGCCGGAGATGGCGAGCGAGGTCGGCAGGATGACCGGGCGGGAGTGCAGCAGGATCCCCGTCGGGTGGACGATCCGCAGGCCGGCCGCCACGGCCACCTCGACCAGCGCCCCAGCGCGGCCCGGCACGGCCAGCGTCGCCCCTGGAGCGGCGCGCGAGCTCCGCCTGCAACGCCAGGGCCGCCGACTCCTCGTCGAGACCTGCCAGCGGCCCCACCCAGCCGGCAGGCGAGACATAGCTGTAGGCCACCGGCTCGCCGCCGCGACGCCACAGCGTGGCCTCCAGCCCGCGGGCCCAGAAGGCGTGGTCGATCCCGCGGTCGAAGCCGTAGGCGGCGCCGTCGAGCACCGCCAGGGACGCCGGGTCAGTGGGCCCCGGCGCAAGATCCCCGGGCGCCGGCAGGTGCGGCGTCCCACCCAGCACGAGGATCGGCGTCGACGGGATCAGGCCCTTCGAGGTGTAGAGCCCGGTGGAGATCGGCTGGTGCGCGTCGACCATCGTCGTGCGCCGCTCCGGCGGGTCCGCGGCACACAGCTCGAAGAGCGCGCGGCCGATCCCCCGACCCTGGTCGGGCGGGTCGATGAAGCGCGCCGAGAAGTACCACAGCGGTCCGCGCGCGATGGCCGAGGCATCCCCACCACGGACCCCGCGCGTTCGGCCACGCAGGCCCGCCCGGGATCGGTGCCCAGGATGTGGCGCTGGGGGCCGGCGAACAGCTCCAGCGGGCGGTCGTCCCAGGCGAACCCGCGCCGCACGGATGGGTCCTGCTGGGCGCGGTTGAAGACCGCCGACCCGGCCGGCAGATCGGCCTCCACGGCAGGGCGGTAGGTCACGTCGGCGGAGCCCGGAGTGCGCATCGGCCGCTCCTGCTCCGCTCAGCCGAGCTGTTCCTCCTCGAGCATGTAGTCGTGCTGGGCGCCCTCCACCGCGTGCGAGAGCATCGTGCGCAGGGCCTGGCGCAGCTCATCGGGCGCCGTCCTGAACGCCCGGAGATGGGCCTCGACGCTCTCGTACTCGGCCTCGGACCAGACCTCGTTGAGGGTGCCGAAGAGCGAGC
>JAKAHU010000068.1 GCA_021825385.1 Chloroflexota bacterium
CCGTCCAGACGCCAGGTGGACCGCGTCGAGGATCTTCTGGTAGCCCGTGCAGCGGCACAGGTTCCCCGAGAGGGCTTCCCGGATGACTTCGTCGGGCGGTTCGGGTTCCCGGCGCAGCAGGTCGCTCGCCGCCACCACCAGGCCGGGCGTGCAGAACCCGCACTGCACCGCACCCGCGTCCAGGAACGCTTGCTGCACCGGGTGCAATCCGCCCTCGCTGGCCAGCGATTCCACGGTCTCGACGTGCCGCCCGTCGGCCTGGGCCGCGAGGACGAGACAGGAACAGACCAGCTCGCCGTCGAGCCACACCGAACAGGAGCCGCACTCCCCTTGCTCGCAGGCGTTCTTCGTCCCCCGCAAGCCGAGCTCGTCGCGGAGCATCGACAGCAGGCTGGCGCCGGGCCACACGTCCGCCTCGCGCCACTCGCCGTTCACGTTCACTCGCACCAGCATGTCTCGCCCCTTCTGTGCTCCGCCTCGGCCCGCGACAGCTCAGCCCGCCACGGCCCGCCGATCCGCCAGGGCCCACGTGAGCGCCCGGCTGGCGAGTACGGCGCACCCGTGGCGCCGGTATGCCGCTGTGCCCCGCACGTCGTCGATAGGGCGCGCGGCGGCGGCCGTCAGCTCACCGAAGCGCATCACTGCGTCCTGTGGAACCGTCGCCCTCGGATCGGCCCACGCGCCGGCCTCATCGAGCACGCCGGCCCCGAACGCTTCGGCCTCCGGGGCCCGTAGGATGGTCGGGCCGACCGATCCGAGGGCCACCCGCAGCCCGCGAGTCGTCTCATCGACTTGGAGGCAGACGCTGGCGATCGCGATCACCATCGCGTTGCGGGTGCCGATCTTGGAGAAGGACCCGGGGCCTTGCGGCACGTTCCACTCCACCCCCACGATCAGCTCGTCGGGGGCGAGCGCGTTGCGCTTGGGCCCACGCAGGAAGTCGCGCCAGGAAAGCCGGCGCGTGCCGGTGACCGAGGCCAACAGTACCTCGGCCTCGTAGGCTGCCAGCACGGGGAGCGCGTCACCGGCTGGCGAGGCTGTGCCGAGGTTGCCTCCGACCGTGCCCCGGTTGCGGATCTGTGGCGACCCCACCGTGCGAGAGGCCTGTGCCAACGCTACCTGGTCGGGAAGCTCGCGCATGATCCAGGTGTAGGGGACGCCGGCCCCGAGGAATATCGTCCCGCCCTCTCGTCGGATCACCTGCAGCTCTGGCAGCCGAGAGACGTCGAGGATCGTTTCCGGGCGGCGCCGGCCGAAGTTCAACTCGACCATCACGTCGGTCCCGCCGGCGATGGGGAGCGCCTCGGGGTGTGCTGCCCGCATCTGCAGGGCCTCGCGAAGCGATGATGGCCGCAAGACCTCCACGCTCAGAACCTCCCTTTCGCTCGTAGCCGCTCACGCACCGAGATGCGCCAGGCGGGGCGCTGCGGCGCGCGCCGCAGCGGAGTCGCGCATCGGGAGCCGGTTCCGACGCACGCCATCGAACGCGTGGAGGGCCCCGGCCACCGCCGAGGCAGTCGGAACGAGCGCGACCTCGCCCACACCCTTCGCCCCGTAGGGACCTTCGGGCTGCGGCTCTTCGATGAAGATGCACTCGACCGGCGGCATGCCGGACGCGGGGATGATCCCCAGCGATTTCAACGTGGTGGTCTGCGGGTACCCGTCGCGGACCACGAATTCCTCCGTGAGGGCATGGCCGAGGCCCATGTGGACGCCTCCCTCGATCTGACCCTCCAGCAGCGTGGGGTTGATCGCCTTCCCCACGTCGTGCGCGGCGATCACCTTGGCCAAGCGCCCCTCGTCGTCGAGGATCGCCACCTGCGTCGCCCAGGCATAGGCGAAGTGGGTCACCGGCTCGGCCACCTCGGTATCGTCGGGCGAGGTGGTCCAGTCGACTTTGAATTCACCGAAGAACTCTTGCCCCGCAAGTGCCGAGAGGGGCCGCTCGCCGAGCGCCTCCCGGAGCTTCGCCGCCGCCTCGATGACCGCGCGGCCGCCCAACATCGTCGCGCGCGACGCGGTCGTCTGGCCGGTGTCGAGCTCGCGCTCGGTATCCACGCGGACCCGGATCCGATCGAACGGAAGCGCCAGTTCCTGGCACGCGATCTGGGCCAGCACGGTGTCCACGCCCTGTCCCATCTCGGTCCAGGAGTGGTACAGGGTGACGCTGCCGTCGGCCTCGGGCCGCAGGATCGCCCGTCCGTACTCGGTCAACCCGTTACCGACCCCGGAGTTCTTCGCGGCGCATGCGATGCCGGCGTACCGTGCGCTCCGGTAGGCGTCGCGCACCGCGAGGAGCGTCTTCTTCAGCCCGACACCCGGGCCGAGTTTCTGCCCGGTACCGAACCGATCCCCCACGTCCACCGCGTTCCGCCAGCGCATCTCCCAGCCGTCGATCCCGACCCGCTCCGCGAGCCGGTCGAGCATCCCCTCGATCCCGAAGTTCGCCTGGTTGGCGCCGAACCCCCGCATGGCGCCGCAGGGCGGGTTGTTCGTGTAGACCGCGCGCGCCTCGATGTCGACGTTGGGGACCTTGTAGGGGCCGCACGCATGTCCGGCGGCCCGTTCGAGCACCTTCGCACCGACGCTCGCATAGGCACCCGTGTCGCCCACCATGCGCGCGCGGACCGCCAGGAGGTGGCCCTCGGCGTCGCAGCCGGCGGTGTACTCCATCGTGATCGGGTGGCGCTTCGGGTGGAAGCGGATGCTCTCGGCCCGGCTGAGGGTGATCCGGACCGGGCGGCCCGTCAGGCGCGCGAGCAACGCCGCATGACATTGCAGGTTCAGGTCTTCTTTGCCGCCGAACCCGCCGCCGCTGGAGACCATTGTCACGCGGACCTGCTGCTCGGGCACACCCAGGAAGGAGGCGACCTGGCGGCGGTCGTCCCAGACCCCCTGGCCCTGGGAGTAGATGTGTACCGTGCCGTCTTCCTCCGGGACGGCCAGCGAGGACTCTGGTTCCAGGAAGGCGTGCTCGATGAACTGGGTGCGGAACGTCTCGCTCACCACATGGGCGGCCGAGGCGAGCGCCGCGTCGACGTCACCGCGCTCGATCTTGGAAACGGAGAGCACGTTGCCGCCCGGCTGCAGCAGCGGAGCATCGGGCTGCATGGCGGCGAACGGGTCGGTCACCGGAGGCAGGATCTCGTAGTCGACATCGATCAGCTTGGCCGCCTCGCGGGCCGCGTGGCGCGTCTCGGCGGCGACCACGGCGAGGACGTCCCCGACATAGCTCGTGACCTCACCCTCGGCGATGAACTGCCGCCAGTCCTTGGTAATCAGCCCCTGGGTCCGCTCCCCTGGCACGTCCTGCGCCGTCGCCACCGCCACCACTCCGGGGTAGCTGCGCGCCTTCGAGGCGTCGATCCGGAGCACGCGGGCCCGCGGGTGGTCCGAGAAGCGCGCGGCGCCATGGAGCAGTCCGGCGACGACGATGTCGTTGACGTACGGCTTCTCGCCAAGCGCAAGCTCCCGGCCCCGCAGCCGGGCTGTTCGGGTGCCAACCCGGCCGCTCGTCTCGATCCGGGGGAGCGGCACGCCGCGGCGAGCCTGTGCCACGAGCTCGACGGCGTCGATGATCTTCACGTATCCCGTGCAGCGACAAAGGTTCCCCGCCAGGGCGCGGGCCACCTCCGCGCGGGAGGGCGTCGGGTTCCGGCTGAGGAGCGCCTCGCACTTCATCAAGATCCCGGGTGAGCAGAACCCACACTGCGAGGCGCCCGCGGCCACGAAGGCGTCCGCCCACTGCTGGCGGACCGCCGGGGGGAGGCCATCCTGCGTGACGACGCTGTGCCCTGCGGCCCTGACGGCGGGCTGGGCGCACGAGACCACCGCGCGGCCGTCGAGCTGCACGGTGCATGCCCCGCACGAGCCCTCCGGGGCACAGCCGTCTTTCACCGAGACGAGGCCGAACTCGTCTCGCAGGAGCTCGAGCAGCGACGCGTCCGGACGTACGTCGGCCGCGACCGCCCGGCCGTTCAGGGTGAACTCGACGTGCACGAGGCTGCCCCCCAGCTGTCGCTCGATCCCAGTCACGTCGTCCACCACATCCTTTCGTCCTGTTTTCGCGCGAGAACCGCTCAGAAACCCTACACCGCTTGTCCGTATCCCCGCTGCGGGCGGCGGTGTCCGAGCTGCCGCATCGGTGGCGCGCTCGTCAGTGTCAGGGGACGATCCGGGTGCCCGTCTCGCCGGCCAGCGCGCGTTCGATGTGCTCTGGGCTCGTGATCAACGCCTCCCGACCGCCTGCCTCCAGGTACCAGATGATCGCCTGGATCTTGGGCCCCATGGAGCCCTTGTGGAAATGCCCCTGCGCGAGGTACTCCTTCGCCTCGGCCAGGGTCAGCCGGTCCAGCCACTCCTGGTTCGGTTTGCCGAAGTTGAGGGCGACCTTCTCCACCGCCGTGGTGATCAGGAAGAGGTCCGCCTTCAGGTCGCGCGCCAGCGTGGAGGCCGCGTAGTCCTTGTCGATCACGGCCTCCACGCCCTCGATCTGGCCATCCTGCTCCACCACGGGGATGCCGCCGCCGCCGGACGCGACCACGGTGAAGCCCGCCTGGATCAGCGCCACGATGGCGTCGAACTCGACGATCTTGCGGGGGAGGGGCGAGGGCACCACGCGGCGCCAGCCGCGGCCCGCGTCTTCCACGACGTGCCAGCCGTCGTCCCGTTGGTGCGCCAGCGCGGTCTCCCGATCCATGAACGAGCCGATCGGCTTGGTCGGGTTCTGGAACGCGGGATCGTCGCGGTCGACGAGGGTCTGGGTGATCACGGTCGCGGTCGACTTGCGCATGCCGCGGCGCTGGAATTCGTTGCGCAGGGCGCGCTGGAACATGTACCCGATCGAGCCCTGGGTGTCCGCGCCGCAGTAGTCGAGCGGGACCGGGTGCAGCTCTGCGCGGGAGAGCTCCGAGCGGCGCAGGATGAACCCGACCTGTGGGCCGTTGCCGTGGGTGAGCAGGACATCCCAGCCCTGCTCGATCATGCTGGCCACGTGTCGGCTCGATTCGACGGCCGCGGTGTACTGATCCGGCACCGTCTGGTGCTGTGCGTCCTTGATGAGGGAATTGCCGCCCACGGCGACAACCGCGACCTTGCTCATGTGGCCCTCGACCTACCCCTCTTCGATGCCTGCCTGGGTGAAGGGCCGGGCAGCGGTGCGCGCCGCGCTGCCCGGCCGGCGTGCTCCACTCACCGCATGGTGAGCGCCATCACTGCCTTCTGGACGTGGAGCCGGTTCTCGGCTTCGTCGTAGACGACCGAGTGCGGCCCGTCGATCACCTCATCGGTGACCTCCACATTGCGGTCGGCTGGGAGCGGGTGCATGAAGATCGCGTCCTCCGCCGCCGTCGCCATGCGCCGGCCATCGGTGATCCAGTCGGTGTAGCGGCCGGAGATCGCCGCCCCCTCCGCGTCGTCCTTGGCGACCAGCAACGGTCCCCAGCTCTTGGCGTAGACGACGTCGGTGCCGCGGATCCCGGCGTCGAAGTCGTCCATCAACTCCAGGCTGCCGCCGGAACGGCGCGCGTTCTCCTTGGCCTGCTCGACCAGATCCGCGGGGAGCCGGAACTCCGGTGGGTGGACCAGCCGGACGTTCATCCCGAAGCGGGTGGTCAGCAGGGTCAGGTCGATCGGGACGCTCATCGGCTTCTGATAGCTCGACGCGTAGGCCCAGCTGACGGTGATCGTGCGGCCGCGCGGGTCGCCGAACTTCTCCTGGATCGTGAAGAGATCGGCAAGCACCTGGAACGGGTGGAAGTACTCGCACTGCATGTTGAGGACCGGGACTCGGCTCGCAGCCGCGACATCGTTGATGTAGCGGTTGCCGACGCCCCAGTCCACGTTGCGGATCGCGATCCCGTCGTTGTAGCGGCCCAGGATTTCCCCGATCTCCTTGGCGGTGTCGCCGTGCGCGATCTGGGTCGTGCGGCTCTCGATGAACTGGGCATGACCCCCGAGCTGTGCCATCCCGGCTTCGAACGAGGCCCGCGTCCGTGTGCTCGAGAAGAAGAAGAGCATCGCCAGGACGCGATCTCGCAGGTAGGGGTGGGGGCGCCCGAGCGCACGGTCGCGCTTCAGCTCCGCAGCGACCTCGAGGGCGGTCTCGAGCTCCTCTTTCGTCCAGTCCTGGGTGCCGATCAAGTCTCGGCCGCGCAGGTTCGTCTGCATCGATTCTCCTTCGACTGTCCCGTGCTGCCTCGCGTTACTCGGCTGCGCCGAGGACGAGCGAGAGGAGCGCCATCCGCATCACGACGCCATTGAACGCCTCGGCCCAGTAACGTGCGTGCCGCGTGGCATCGACGTCGGGCGGGAGCTCGTCCATGCGGGGGAGCGAGTGCAGGATGATCGCGTCCTCCTTGGCCCGCGCTTTCAGCAGCTCGCGCGTGACCCGGTACGCCTCCGGCGTGCGGCCGACCTCGGCGCCGCGCTCATCGCGGGCCTTGGTGTAGTCCGGCTGCACCACCGGCTCCATGTAGATCACGTCGGCCTGGTCGATCACGTCGACGACCGACTCGGCCTCGCGGTAGCGGACGTTGCGCTCGTCGAGCTCGGCCTTGAACTCGGGGAGGAGCGACATCTCGGGCGGGCCGACCACGATCGCCTCGGAGGCGAACTGCGAGAGCGCATAGAGGATCGAGTGCATCGTGCGCATCCGCATGTCGCCCACGCAGAGGAAGGTCAGGCCGTCGAGCGTCCCCTTCTCGAGCCAGGTCGTGTAAAGGTCGGTGAGCACCTGGGTGGGATGTTCGCCCCAGCCGTCGCCGCAGTTGATGACCGGGACGCTCGCCCACCGCGCGGCCTCCGCCGGAGCGCCCTGCTGGAAGTGCCGCATGGCGATCACGTCGCCGTAGTACTCCAGCATGTGGACGGTGTCCTTGATCGACTCCTGGTAGAAGTCGCCGGCGCGGGTCATCTTCGCGTCGGAGAAGCCGAGCACATGGCCGCCCAAGCGGTGCATCGCCGCCTCGGTGGCGAGGCGGGTGCGGGTGCTGGGCTGGTAGAAGGCGGTGAGGAGCGTCTTGCCTTTCAGCAGGTCGCTGTTGCGCCGGTCCCGGGCGATCGGCTTGAGGTCCTCGGCGACCTGGAAGACGCGGAAGAACTCCGCTCGCTCGAAGTCCTTGAGAGAGAGGATGTCACGGCCGATGAAGCTGCGCACGATCTGTCACCTTTCATTCGATGGAGTTGGCACGACCGAACCGGAAGGCTGGGTGGTGGGCGTCGGGTGGCGGTGCGCCGCGCGCGACGCGGTCGGATCGCGACGCGCAGCCTGCCGGCAGCGCTCCCCGGGAAGCACTGCCCGTCCGCACACCCGCGGCATGCTCGGGGAACTACGGAGACATCGTCCAGTCGCTCGCCGTGCAGAGGGGTGTGAGAGGGGTCACGGTGCGTCCTACCGGGCGTGTACCAGCGCCGAGTCGGGTGCGGATCCCTCGAAGGCCGACATCGGGAACTGACGCACGCGCCTGACCACGTGGAAGCGGAACTGCCCAGGACGGAAGTAGCTGATCGAGTAGTCGACGACCCGCCCGTGCGTCTCGTAGAGCTGGGCTACGAACCGCAGCAATGGTGCCCCGGTTCGAAGCTGCAGGCGTTTCGCCAGGTCGGAGCTGGCGGCCTCTGCATTGATCTCCGTGTAGGAATGCTGGAGCGCCGGCGTACCGCGTTCGAGGATGAAGTCGAGCACCGACCCGCGGAACGAGGTCCCCAAGTCCTGGAGCGTGAGGAACTCCGTCGGCAGGACGTCCACCAAGAACGCGATCGGTCGCTCCTGGGACATCATCACGCGCTCTACCACGAGCACCTGGGATGCTGCCGGCACTCCCAGTGCCGAGGCCTCCTCGACCGACGCGGGGCGCTCCTGGACGTCGCAGTCGCCCATGTGGATCTCCACGCCGGTCCTGCGCGCGAGGGTCTCGATGCTCTCGAGCTCTTCCACGCCCGATTCGACCAGCGGCTGTCGACTCGCCAGAAAGGTGCCGATCCCGTGCCGCCGGACGATCAGCCCCCCGTGTTCGAGCTGTGAGAGCGCCTCGCGAAGCGTTGCGCGGCTGACCCCGAGGCGTCGGCTGAGGACGGCTTCCGAGGGGAGGAGCCCATCGTCACCGGCGAGCCCGCCGGACTGGATCCCCTCGATGATCTCCTGGGCCGCCTGCCGGGCCAACGTCACGTTGCGGCGGACCATCTCTCGCCTCCGTCTGCCGTGCCGCTCCGCCTAGCGCAGCGGTGCAGGACGCGACCGCCTCCCGCGTGGGCATACCGCGGCCGGTCCGGAAAAGTGGACGCTCCTTCTTCGGTCACGTGTGACGTGGAGCACGGGTTTCGCGCGGATGAAGACGATTGGACCACGCTGTTCCCTCGGTTGGGTGTCAGACGCTAGTCATCTGACGTCTCCGACGCGCCATAATACCGCCGACCACGCGACCGGCAAGTGCCGTTCGGCCCGAAGTATGGCGGTGGCAGCGGGCGGCTCCGGCGGACGGGGCGCCATCGGCGGCCCGTTGATCCGTCGTTGCTCGATGCTGCATCGGTCGCGGTCGACAGCATCACGGTCTTCGAAACACTCCAAATGGCCCTTGTCATGGTAGGACAGAATCGGCGACAAGGGCGCAAGATGTCGGAGGACTGGCGTCTGATGGCTGGAGGGCTCGTGCAGCGGTCGAACGTGGCAGATCGGTCGCGGTTGGCGACCGGTGGCCGCGTCCGCCGCCGAACCGGGTTCCTCGGCCGGTCTGGTTGAGCGAGCGAGGGGCGACCGTGGGCCAGCGTGTACCCGGCGATCCAAGGGCGGTCGACGTTGTTGCGCGCCGGATCGGCGATCGCATGGAGTGGGGCCGCTCCATGCTGAGCTGGTTGGCGATCCCCTCCGCCCTCTTCGGCGCCTTGGTCCTCGGTGCCGTCATGATGCTGGCGCTCGGTGCAAACCCGCTCACTGGCTATCGCGCCCTCCTCGTGGGAGCCTTCGGAGGGAGCTACGCGCTCGGCAGCACGGCGTTCCAGGCCGCGCCGCTCCTGCTGGTCGGTGTCGGGATCTGCATCGCCTTCCGGGCCAACGTGTTCAACATCGGGGGCGAGGGCCAGATCGCGATGGGCGGGCTGGCCGGTGCGGCAACCGCGCTCGCCTTCCCCGAACTGCCGAGCGTCGTCTTGATCCCGCTGGTGCTGCTGGCGGGAACCGCCGGGGGAGCGATCTGGGGCGCCATCCCCGGCTTCTTCAAGGCGCAGTACAACGTCAACGAGATCCTGAGCACCATCATGCTGAACCTGGTGGCGGTCCAGGTGATGAACTACCTGCTGGCCGGGCCGATGGTCGATCATTCGCAAGCGTCCGTCGGCGGCCTCATTCCCGAAACGCAGCTCCTCTCCCGCAACGCTTGGCTGCCGATCCTGGTCCCCGGCACGCAGCTCCACCTGGGCGTCCTGATCGCGGTCCTGGTCGCGATCGCCGCGTATCTCCTGCTCTGGCGTACCACCTTCGGGTTCCGGTTGCGGGCCGTGGGACTGTCGCGGGACGCGTCGGCGTATGCGGGGATGCCGGTCAAGCGGACGATCGTCTGGGCGATGACGCTGAGCGGAGCTGCCTGCGGCCTCGCCGGGTCGATCCTCGTGTTCGGTTCCATTTCGCATCGGATGGTCACCGACGGCAGCCTCACCGGGTTCACCGGTTCGGCCGGCTTCAACGGGATCGTCGTGGCGCTCTTCGGGGGCCTCAATCCGCTGTGGACGATCGTCTCGGCGTTCCTCTTCGGTGGCCTCATCGTGGGTGGATCGGCGTTGCAGGTTGCGACCGGCGTGCCATCCGACCTGGTGACCGCGCTGAGTGGGATCGTGGTGGTGTTGGTGGTCTCTCTGGAGTACCTCCGTCGCCGGGCACGGTCGCAGTCGACGGCTCTTGCGGCGTTCGGGGGCGCCAACCCGCCGACGCTGCGCCGAGGCGAGCCGCCGCCAGCGGCCGCCGTGGGTGGTGACGGCGCATGAGTCAGTTCTTCACCGCGGCGGTACTCACCTCCACGGTCGCGGCTGGGATCGCACTGGCCACGCCGTTTCTGCTGGCGGCGCTCGGTGAGACGCTCGGTCAGCGCAGCGGTGTCATCAACCTCGGCGTCGACGGGATCATGTTGCTGGCCGCGTTCGCCACGTACTACGTCGCGCTGCGCACCGACGATGTGCTGCTGGCGATCTTGGCCGGCATGGGGACTGGTCTCCTCATGGGGGTTGTCACTGCGGCGGTCAGCGTAACCCTCAAGGCCGAGCAGGGGATCAGCGGGATCGGGGTCTATCTCTTCGGGCTCGGGTTCAGCGATCTGCTCTTCCAGAAGCTCGTCGGGACTCCGCTCCCGATCACGACGCCGCCCCAGGTCGGGATCCCGCTCCTCGACCAGATCCCCGTCCTCGGCGGGATGTTCTTCGATCAAAGCCCCTTGGTCTACCTGGCGTTCCTGCTCGTCCCCGTGGTGGCGTTCGTGTTGAACCACACGACCTACGGACTGAAGATCCGTGCGGCCGGCGAGAACCCGGCCGCCGCGGACAGCCTGGGAGTCAGCGTCGCGCGCATCCGATGGTCGACGGTGCTGCTCGGCTGCACCTTCGCTGGACTCGCCGGAGCGAGCCTCCTCCTCTATGACGGGATCTTCCAGGTGAACCTCACGCAGAGCGAAGGGTTCATCGCTGTCGCGTTGGTCTATTTCGGCGCATGGCGCCCGAGCGGCGTGATGGCTGGGTCGCTCCTCTACGGGCTGGTGGGGGCGATCATCCTGACCTGGAAGTCGCTGGGGATCATCCCGTTGAGTGGGTCCGACCTGGCCGCGACGGCGCCGGCGGTGATCACTGTGTTGGCGCTCCTGTTCGTTGCCCGGCGCTTCCGGCAGCCGGCTGCGCTCGGCAAGCCATACGAAAGAGAGGCGTGATCTGACGGCGGTGCGTCCGAAGCGCTCACCCAGTCTCGCGATCAAGAGGAGGAACCGACCATGCAACGACCTGTGCACCGGAGAGCGCTGCCCGCGCTCCTCGCCGTAGCGGCCCTCGTCGCGGCTGCATGCGGAAGCAGCAGCAGCCCGGCCCCCGTGTCGAGCGCCGCAGCGCCCGCAAGTGTGGCGCCGGCTGCCTCGAGCTCCGTTACCCCAGCCCCCGCGGCGACCGCCCCCCGCAGCGCTGCGGCGGCCGCCTCGGGTGCCACATCGGCCACGACGCTGAAGGTGGCCCTCGTAGCGCCGAGTGCCGTGAACGACTTGGCGTTCACGCAGTCGATGGTGGAGGCGTTGAACTCGATCAAGGCGCGTTACAACCTCCAGGTGGCGATCTCTGACAACCAGTTCGTGGTATCCACGGCGGCCAACGTGATCCGGAGCTACGCCTCGCAGGGCTACAACTTGGTGATCGCCCACGGATCGCAGTACGGCTCGACGCTGCAGCAGCTGGCACCGCAGTTCCCCAACGTCTCGTTCGCCTGGGGCACCGCGGGATCCACCTTCAACCAGCCCAACATCTTTGCCTACCAGGCGAACTCCAACGAGGGCGGCTACGTTCAGGGTGCCATGGCCGCGATGCTGAGCACGAGCAAGGTGCTCGGGGTGATCGGGCCGATCGCGGTCGGTGACGCCAAGCTGTACGTCGATGGGTTCTGCGCCGGCGCGAAGTCCGTGGACCCCACGATCAGCTGCATCCCGGTCTACACCGGTTCCTTCAGCGACGTGAGCCTCTTCGCCACCGCGGCCAAGACCTTCGTCTCCAACAAGGCCGATGTCCTGACGGGGACCGCGCAGGCTGTCGTGGGCGCGATCGGTGTCGCCCGCGCCGACAACCTCCCCTGGTTCGGCACGCAGTGGACCCAGGTCTCCTTGGCTCCCCACAACGTGGTCTCCAGCCAGATCTACAACTGGGCCCCGATCCTGGAACAGATCATCACCGAGATCCGGGGCGGCAAGCTGGGCGGCGCCACCTACACGCTGACCTTGGGCAACGGCGGCGAGACGATCCAGTTCAACTCAGGCTTCAACTTGCCCGCGAACGTGAAGGCCAAAGCCGACGAGCTGATCAAGGGGATCACCGACGGGTCGGTCAACGTCCCGCAGTGATCACGGAGAACGTTCGTACCCGCGACAGATGAGCCGTCAGGAAGGATGAACGCGCAGGCGACCGCCCCGGGGGGCGCACTTGACAACTCCGGCGTCCCGATCTTGGAGATGCGCGGCATCACCAAGCGGTTTCCCGGGGTGGTCGCCAACGACCACGTCGACTTCGACGTACGGGCCGGCGAGGTCCACACGCTCTTTGGTGAGAACGGCGCCGGCAAGAGCACGCTGATGCGGGTGCTCTACGGGCTCTATCACCCCGATGAGGGCGAGATCTGGATCGGCGGGCAGCGGGTGACGATCCACTCGCCCGCCGCCGCGATCCACCACGGGATTGGGATGATCCACCAGCACTTCATGTTGGTGGACACCCTCACGGTGGCGGAGAACGTCGCGCTCGGTACCAGATCGGCCCGGGGTCCGCTGACCGGCCTCGACGTCGTCTCCGCTCGGATCCGGCAGCTCTCGGAGGCGTACGGCCTACGCGTGGACCCGCAGGCGTTCGTCTGGCAGCTCTCGGTCGGCGAGCGGCAGCGCGTCGAGATCATCAAGGCCCTCTACCGTGACGTGGCGGTCCTGGTCCTCGACGAGCCGACGGCCGTCCTGACCCCTCAGGAGGTCGAAGACCTGTTCACGGTCTTGCGCCGGATGGCGCGCAATGGCCGAGCGCTCGTCTTCATCTCGCACAAGGTTCGGGAGGTCCTGGAGCTCTCCGATCGGATCACGGTACTGCGCAACGGCCGGGTGGTGGGGACCCTCCCGGCCGCCAAGGCGACCCGGGCTCGGTTGGTCGAGATGATGGTGGGCCACCAGGTGGCGACCGAAGAGCCCCCACCCAGGGGGACAACCGGCGAGCCGACTCTGCTCGTGCGCGACCTGCACGTGCGGAGCGACCGGGGTACGGAGGCCGTACGGGGCGTCAGCTTCGACGTGCGGGCTGGCGAGCTCGTCGGGATCGCCGGCGTCGCGGGAAACGGCCAACGCGAGCTGGCCGAGGCGATCGCCGGTCTCCGGACGCCCGTCGCCGGGAGCATCACCGTCGGCGGCATCGAGTTGGGCGGCCGGGGTCCCGCCGCCGCCCGCGCAGCAGGTCTCGGGTACGTGCCGGAGGAGCGGATGCGGGACGGCGTCGTGACCGAGTTCAGCGTCGCTGACAACCTGCTCTTGGTCGACTACCGGAGCCGGGCGTACGCTCGCTTCGGGTTCCTGCGGCGCGGGGCGATCCGGCGCCACTGCCAGGAGCTCGTCGATGCCTTCAACGTGAAGACGCCGAGCCTGGAGACCCCCGCTCGGAACCTCTCGGGCGGCAACATCCAGAAACTGATCATGGCGCGCGAGCTGTCGGCGCATCCGCGCGTCCTCCTCGTCGCGCAGCCGACCCGTGGGATCGACGTCTCGGCGTCGCTCTACATCCACCAGCGGCTGATCGCCCAGCGCGAAGACGGGACCGCGATCCTGATCATCTCCGAGGACCTCGATGAGATCATGACCCTGTCCGATCGGATCCTCGTGATGTACGAGGGGACGATCATCGGCGCTGCGGACCCGCGAACCACCTCCCGCGAGGAGATCGGCATGATGATGGCCGGGGTCCACCCTGGAACGCCCAGCGCAGCGACTCAGCCCTCGGCGATCGCTGGTGCCAGCCCCATCTGACAGAGGAGCGCGTCCCGATGCAGGAATTCTCGCCCGCCCAGACCCCCGGCCTTGTGTGCGCGCACCACCACATCTACTCGGCGCTCGCCCGAGGGATGCCCGCACCGCCCCGCACCCCGACGAACTTCCGCGAGATCCTCGAACAGATCTGGTGGCGGCTGGATACCGCGCTGGATCTGGAGATGCTCGCCTGGTCAGCGCGTCTGGCGGCGCTGGAGGCGCTGGCGTCGGGCACCACGGCGATCGTCGATCACCACGAGTCGCCGAACGCGATCGAGGGGTCGCTCTCCGTCATCGCGGACGCCTGCGCCGAGGTCGGCGTGCGCGTCGTGTGCGCCTACGGCGTCACCGACCGACATGGCCCGGACGGGGCACGGCGCGGGCTCGAGGAGAACCGACGGTTCCTGGCCGCGGGAGGCCGCGGTCTGGTCGGGATCCACGCCGCATTCACCTGTTCCGACGCGACGCTCGAAGGGGCGGCCGCACTCGCCGCTGAGTTCGGGGTCGGGGTCCACGTCCACGTCTGCGAGGGACCCGAAGACGCCGAGGCGTCGGACCGGCTCGTCCCGTACACCAGGGACAACTGGCTGCTGGCCCATGGCGTGCACCTCCCGACCGACCACCGCCTGGCTGGGACGATCCTGCACAATCCGTTCTCGAACCTCAACAACGCCGTCGGCTACGCCAACCCGGCCCGCTTTGCCAATCCGGTCGCGCTCGGCACGGATGGGATCGGAGCCCACATGATCGAGACGTTCCGCCTCGCCTACGCCCTGCACCGTTCGGTGGACGTGACCGCGACCCCGGAGACCGCCTGGCGTTGGCTGCAGACCGGCTGGGATCTGGTCCCCGAGGCCCGCGAGGACCGCGTGACCTGGTCATACGAGCCGATGGACCCCTGGCACATCGCGTTCACGCCGGGGATCCGACCCCTCCGGGTCGAGGTGGGCGGTTCA
>JAKAHU010000069.1 GCA_021825385.1 Chloroflexota bacterium
CGATCGACGATCGGAGCTCGGCCTCGCTCATGGCGGTCGGGCTCCAGGCCCGCGACCACGTCCTGTCGGGGTTCGACCGGGCCGACCTCGTCGTCGCGGTCGGCTACGATCTCGTCGAGTACGCACCGTCGCGCTGGAACCCCGACGGCTCGAAGCGGATCGTTCACATCGATACCCAGCCGGCCGAGGTCGATGCCAACTACCGGCCGGAGGTGGAGCTGATCGGCGACATCGACGGCGCGCTCCGCCGGCTCCTGGCGGCCCTCCTGCCCGAGGGGATCGGTGGGCGGTCGGCGGCCGAACGGCACGCGGCCAAGGAGATCCTCGTCCACGCCGACCTGCGCACCCAGCTCCTGGCCGAGCTCGGGGCGTTCGAGTCCGACGACTCATGGCCGATCAAGCCCCAGCGCGCGATCGTCGAGCTCCGGCGCGCGCTCGGAGCGCAGGACATCGTGGTCAGCGACGTCGGCGCCCACAAGGTCTGGGTCGCCCGGCTCTACCAGGCCTACGAGCCGAACACCGTGATCATCTCGAACGGGTTCGCGGCGATGGGCATCTCGCTGCCGGGCGCGATCGCGGCCAAGCTCGTCCACCCCGAGCGCCGGGTCGTGGCGCTCTGCGGCGATGGCGGGTTCCTGATGAACTCGCAGGAGCTCGAGACGGCGAAGCGGATCGGGGCGAACGTGACGGTCGTCGTGTGGCGGGACGACGGCTACGGTCTGATCGACTGGAAGCAGCGCAACGAGTTCGGTCAGCCGTTCGGGGTCGCGTTCGGCAACCCGGACTTCGTGGCCTATGCCGAATCATTCGGGATCGCCGGCTTCCGCCCGTCATCGGCGGCCGACCTCCACCCGACGCTCCGGCGCGCCCTCGCGGTCGACGGCCCGTCGCTGGTCGAGGTGCCGATCGACTACCGCGAGAACCTGCGCCTGACCGAGCGCCTCGGGGCGCTCTCGTCGGCCGGTTAGCGACCCGCTCGCCGTCGCACGGCCGGGTCGGCACGCGTCTCACCGGGGCCCATGACGCCCGCGACCCGTTCCGTTTCCCGTTCCGCCCAGCGGGGCCGCTGGGCTGCATTCGTGGGCGCCGTCCTGGCGCTGCTGATCGGGGCCGGCCCGGTCCTCGGCGTCGAGCCGGGGTCGGGGGTCGCACCGTCGATCAAGGTCGCGCCGGGGCCGGCCCGGATCGTCCACCACGGATCTCGCAGCCGGCCCGTGGTTGCCCTGACCTTCGACGATTGCCGTGACCGCGAGGCCGTCCTCGCCCTGGTCCGGACGCTCCGCCGGGAGGGCGTCCCGGCGACCTTCTTTCCGTACGGCTACGCGGTCCGTCGTTCACCGGACCTGTGGGCCGAGGTCGCTGCGGCCGGGTTCCCGATCGGCAACCACACCCTCTCCCACCCGAACCTCGTGCGCCTGGCCGAAGGAGCCGTGCGCTACCAGTTCCGGGCCTGGCGGCGGATCGTCGAGCCGATCGTCGGGGCGGCCGCGATCCCGTACGCCCGGCCACCGTACGGCGCCTTCAATGTCACGACGGCGCGCGCGGCCGCCCAGGAGGGGTACCCGACGCTCGTTCTGTGGGAGATCGACACGCGCGACTGGACCCGGCCGCCGGCGGCGGTGATCGCCCGACGGGCAGGGCAGGGCACGAACGGCTCGATCATCCTGATGCACTGCGGGCCGCGTCAGACCGTCGATGCCCTGCCGGTGATCATCGCCGGCTACCGGGTCCGCGGGTTCGGGTTCGTGACGATCCCGGAGCTCGTGGAGGGGACGGGGCCGCGGCTCGGCAGGGGCCGCGTGCAGCCGGTGGAGGGGCGACGGCTCGACCCGCCGGGACACCTGATCGCATCCTGAGGGGCCCAACCGCGTGCTGAGATGCCCCGAGACTCCGTCAGGGGATCGGGCTGCTCGACGGCCCGACCGGGGCGGTGACGACGGTCCCGGTCGCGAGTGCCAGGAGGACGAGGCCGGCGACGGCGATGATCACGAGCAGCCGCCGCCCGGCTCGCCGCCCCGCCGGTGGGCTCTGGCGGAGCGCCGGCCGGGGGCGCGACCGGCGACCTCGCCGGGGACTCATGGCCCGGTTCCGGGGTCGAGCCCGGGGTCGAGCCCGGCGTCGAGCCCGGGCCCCTCGAACCCGGCCACGACGCGCCGAAAGTCCTCCGGCACCGGGATCGGCCGGCGGGTCGCAACGTCGATCAGGACGAGCGTCTGGGTGGCCGTGCACATCAGGAGGTCGTCGTCGATCCGGTAGGCGGCAAGTTCCTGGGTAACGCTCGAGCGTCCGATCCGGGTCGTTCGGATGAAGACCTCGAGCAGGTCGTCGAAGCGGGCCGGCGCCTCGTAGCTAACGTTCGAGGCGCGCATCACGAACTCGTGTTCGCCGGCCTGGAGGCTCCTCAACCCGAGGTGGCGGTGGTATTCGACCCGGGCGAAATCGAAGTAGGGTAGGTAGCGGCCGTAGTAGACGACACCCTGGGCGTCCGTGTCGGAGAACCAGACCCGGGTGACGGCCGCGTAGCGGAAGGGTGGCTTGCGGTCGGTGGGGCGGCCGAGTTCGATCTGCATGGCCCGATGGTATGCCGTCGAGGCGCTGATGGCGGCCCGCTGGTGCACGCCGGCCCCGTCTCGAGCCCGTCGACGGTCGCGTCCGCAGCCTGCCCCCTCAGGGCGGCCGGCCTCGCGTCACGCTCTGGCCAGACCGCCGACCCAAGGAACCCGTGCGTGTGGAGGTGTCCGATGGACGAACTGCGGATCGGAGAGCGTGTCCTTGCGATCACCCGGGGCGATATCACGAGGATCCCGGCCGACGCGATCGTTAATGCCGCGAACAGCGCGCTCGTGGGCGGAGGCGGGGTCGACGGTGCCATCCACCGGGCAGGGGGACCGGCGATCATGGCCGAGCTTCGCGAGCGCTACGGCCCGCACCGGCACTGTCCAACCGGGAGCGCGGTTGTGACCGGGGCCGGCAACCTGCCGGCGCGTTGGGTGATCCACGCCGTCGGGCCGATCTGGCGAGGCGGTGGGGCGGGGGAGCCGGAGCTGCTCGCGTCCGCCTACCGCACCTCGTGCGAGCTGGCGAGCGGGCTCGGGGCCCGAACGATCACGTTCCCCGCGATCAGTACCGGCGTCTACGGCTACCCGATCGAGGAGGCCGCCCGGGTCGCCCTGGCCACGGTCCGCGAGCACCTGGCCGGTGAGACGACCCTCGAGCGGGCGACCTTCGTGCTCTTCTCGGCCGACTCGTACGAGGCGTTCGAGCGGGCCCTGACCGAGCTGGCGGCGGGATCGGCCGGCGGCTGACAGGTCGCTGCCGGCCGCCGGGCGGGGCCTCCGGCCAGAGCCGCCGCCGGGCGTGGCCCAGGCTCGTGTGGTCAGCGCAGGGTCTGACCCGGCTCGAGGGCGTGGACTTCCACCGCGGCGAGCCCCCGCCTCGCCAGCTCGGAGTGCAGCTGGTCGGGCGTGCCGGCGAGGATCGGGAACGTCCCGTAGTGGATCGGCAGGACGTGCCGGACGCCGAGCAGCTCCACCGCCAGGGCCGCCTCGCGCGGGCCCATCGTGTAGTGACCGCCGATCGGGAGCATCGCCAGCTCGGGCGCGTAGAGGTCGCGGATCAGGCCCATGTCAGCGAAGACGTTCGTGTCGCCGGCGTGGTAGATCCGGAAGCCGTTCTCGAGCTCGACGACGAACCCGGCCGGCTCGCCCAGGTAGAGGGTTGTCTCGCCGCCCGCGTTCCAGTCGCCAGCCGAGTGGTCGGCGCCGACCATCGTCACCTTCAGCCCCGCGGCCTCGGCGGTTCCGCCCTTGTTCATGCCGATCACCCCGTCCCGCCCGGCGCCCAGGTTGCGCGCCAGCCAGAGCGACAACTCGTGGATGCACGGCCAGGCCGGCCGGGTCCGGCTCGCGATCTGGAGCGCGTCGCCCAGGTGATCGCTGTGGCCGTGGGTGACGAGGAGCAGGTCACAGCGCTCGACCGACGCCGCGCCGCGCGGGCTCTTCGGGTTGCCGAACCAGGGATCGAAGAGGATCGTCCGCCCGCCGGGCGTGCCGACCTCGACGCAGGCGTGGCCGTACCAGGTGATGCTCGTGTCACGATCGAGTCCCATCGGAAGCACCTCCGGGTGACATCCTAGCGAGCCGGGCCGAACGCGTGCGAGCGACCGCGTGCGCGATGCGACGGGCGCGAGTCTCGGCCGCTCGGCCGCCGGGCCGCTCGGCCGCTCGGCCGCCCGGCCGCGGGCGCCGTTCCGGCTACACTCGGCTCGTGGTCGGACAGCAGATCGGGCAGAACCTCGCCTACGTCAACTGGGTCGTCCTCACCGGCCTGGCCGTCGGGACCTTCGCGGCCGTCCTGGTGGGCCGGTTCCGGACCGGGGCGACGAAGGGCTTCCTGACCTTCGGCTCGCTCTGCGCCGCCGTGTTCGGCTTCCTCGCCTACCTCGCCGACACGGCCCTGCCCGCCTCCTCGGCCGGTTCGCCAATCACGCCCGATCCGGCCTTCGACCAGCCCCGCGGGCTCGCCCTGGCCGCGTTCGCCGGACTCGGCCTGGCCTACACGATCGCCCTCGCCCGGGGCGGTCGGGCGCCGCTCCTGGCCAGCCTGACGCTCGCCGCCGGCGGCGGGGCGATCCTGCTCGGCTCGCTCGGCTGGGGCGGTGGACTTCCGGCGGCGATCCCGCTCCTGGTCCAGCTCGCCGTCCTGGCCCTGGCGACCGGTGGTGTCTTCGCCGCGATGATCCTCGGCCACTGGTACCTCGTGACCCCGAAGCTGCCCGAGGCGCCGCTCGTCCTGCTGGCCCGGCTCCTGTTCACGGTCGTCGCCCTCCAGGTCGTCCTGTTCGTGGTCTGGATCTCGACCGGGGTCGGGAGTGGCGCCAGGCCGTTCGAGCCACTCATCGGGCCGTGGGCCTTCTTCGTCTGGCTGCGCCTCCTGATCGGGCTGGTCTTCCCCCTGGTCGTGTCCTGGGCCGCGCTCCAGACCGCCCGGACCCGCTCGATGGAGTCGGCGACGGGCCTGCTCTACATCGACGTCGGGGCCATCGCGGCGGGCACGATCCTGGCGGCGGGGCTCTACTTCGGTGCCGGGCTGCTCGTGTAGGCTGGCGGGGACGGCGGGACCGCTGGACGACCGGCCGAGGACGGCCGGAGACCGACCGGACGAGCGGCGACGACCAGCCGCGCCGGGCGAGGAGACCGACCAGATGAGGAGACCGACCAGGTGAGCCACGACGGAGACTGGATCGCGGGCCAGATCGACCTCGCCTACATCGCCGCCCTGTCCGCCGCCCCGCATCCGGTCCTGCTCGAGATCGAGTCGGCCGCCACCCCGGCCGGCGTTCCGATCGTCGACCGGGAGAGCGGGCGGGTGCTGATGGCGCTCGCCGCCGGACGCCGGCGGATCGTCGAGGTCGGCACGCCCTACGGCTATTCAACGCTCTGGCTGGCCCTCGGCCAGCCGCCCGGCGGAACGATCGCCACGATCGACCCCGATGCACGCCGGACAGCGCTCGCCCGCGACTGGTGGCGGCGGGCCGGGATCCCGGACGAGCGGATCGAGGTCGTCAACCGCCCCGCCCTCGAGGCGTTCGCCGCCCATGAGCCGGCTCTCGCCGGACCGTTCGACCTGGCCTTCATCGATGCCCTGAAGCCCGAATACCAGGCCTACCTCGAGGCGATCGTGCCCCGGCTCTCGCCGGGCGCGCTCGTGGTGGCGGATAATGTGCTCTGGAGCGGTCGGGCGTCGGGCGCTCGACCGGCCGACCCGGACGATCGCTCGGGTGAGGCGTTGCGGCGATTCAACGCCACGGTCCTGGCCGATCCGCGGTTCAACGCCACGATCCTGCCGGTCGGCGACGGGCTCCTGCTGGCTGGGTGGCGAGGATGAGTGAGGGTGAGGCGCGGACCGGGACCGGACGCGCCGGCGAGGAGGCGGTGGCGACGGCCGCGGGGCACCCGGGCGAGCCGCCGATCCGGATCCGGGTTCGGCTGTTCGCGATCCAGCGCGAGCTCGCCGGAAGGCGCGAGGTGGGGCTCGAGCTGCCCGCCGGGGCCGATGTCGAGGCCGCCTGGAGCGCGATCGTGGAACGGTTCCCGGTCCTGGCGCCCGGCCGGCCGGCGATCCGGTTCGCCCGGAACGGCGACTACGTCGACGCCAGCGAGCTGCTCGCCGACGGCGACGAGCTGGCCTGCATCCCGCCGGTGAGCGGGGGAGCCGACACGGCCGACACGCCGCTCCGGATCCTCGAGCTCCACGAGACCCCGTTCGACCTCGGGATCCTGGCCCAGCTCGGTGATCGCCTGGCGACCGACGGCGACGGGGCGATCGTCGGGTTCATCGGCCGGACGCGGGTCACCCCGGGTACGCCCGCTCCGGGCCAGGAGGACGAGGCCGCCCGGCATCGGGGGCGCGAGGTCGATGCGCTCGACTACGAGGCCCACGAGACGATGGCCCTGCGGATGCTCGACCGGATCGCCGACGAGATCGCCGTGCGGTTCGGTGTCGTCCGGCTGGCGATCGTCCATCGCCTGGGACGGGTCGCGCTCGGCGAGGTGAGCATCGCCGTCGTGGCCGTCTCGCCCCACCGCGACGCCGCCTTCGCGGCCGCCCGGTATGCGATCGACGAGACGAAGGCCCGGGTGCCGATCTGGAAGGCCGAGCAGTTCACCGACGGCCGGGTCTGGATCGGCGAACCGCCCCGGGCCGGACCGCCGACGGACCGATGACCGCCGCCGACGACCGACCGCTGACCACCAGACGATGACGACCGAGACGGGCGCGCTCGACCGACTCCAGGCCCTGGCCGAGGCCCTGACCGGGACCTGGGCGGCGCGAGCCGCGGCCTCGACGACGGTCGGGCGGGAGCGGGCGATCCTGCGCCTGTTCGGGGTCGAGGGTCTCGACCGGACCGGGCGTCCGCTCGCCGGCGAAGTCGTCGATCGCTATGTCGCGGGGCAGGTCGACCGGCTGGCCAGTGGGATCACCCTGCCCTTCGCGATGGCCCTCGCCGAGTACGACGTCCCGGCCCAGGAACTGGCCATCGACGTCGCCAGCGGCGCGGTCGACCTCACCCTCGAGGCCGCCCTCCTGACCCGGCCCGACCGCCGGGCCGCCGCCGAGCGGGAGGCGACGCGACTGGCTGGTGCCGCCCTCGAGCGAATCGCGGCCAACCGGACCGCCCGGGCGGAGCTCCTGTCGGTGCTCGGCGATCCCGCCCGCCCGTGGCTGGGGTTCGCCGCCAGTGAGCCGACCGTCGATGGCGCGCGCGAGGAGGTGGCGCGGCTCGTCGCCGACGGCGCCGACGTCGTCCGCGTCACCGTCCCGGCCGGCCGCGAGCTCACGCAGCGCCTCTACGAGTCCGGTGCCGCGATCGCGCCCTGGCGGCCCCGTCTCCGGCGCAGCGAGGCGGACGAGCCGGTGCCCGCCGGCAGCCAGCGCGGCCTGGCCGAGCTGCGCGGCGCCATCGATGACGCCGCCGCCGAGTGCCGCCGCTACGTCCGGCTCGCCTCGGCGGCCCCCCCGCTGGCCGGACCCGAGCAGGCGGTCGTGGCCGCCTTCGAGCGGCTCGACCTGGTGGAGGCGGATCCGCTCGCCGAGATCGTCGACGCGGGCGTCGACCCGGACCGTGCCCTCGCCGACCACGCTTTCGCCAATCTCCTCCACGGCCGGGCCGGCTGTCATCTCCTGATCGGTCCCGGACCACTCGTCGTCGCTCCCGACATGCGCCGCGGCCTGCCGTCCGATGCCGCGACCCGGGCCGGGCGCGCGCTCGCCCTCGAGCTGGTCTCGGCTGGGCTCGCCCGCCGGCACGGCCTCCGGCCGGACCAGGTCGTCGTCGGCGCGCTGCCGGCGTGGCTGGCCGAGGAGCGCGATCCGGCCATCCTGGCGTTGGCCCAGGTTTCCCTCAGGCGGGCGCTCTTCCCGGGTCATCCACTCGCCTTCGAGGAGCCTCCGGCCTCGACCCGGGCCGGAGCGCTGTGGTCGTTCCTCCTGTCCGCGGTCCTGCCCCTGGCCGGCCCGGTGGCGCTCGTCGTCCGCCGCTCCGGGGCACGGCAGACCGGAGACGTGGTCGCGGCGACACGGTCCGCCGTCACCGTGGCCGAGGAGGCCGCGGGTTCGCTCGAGCCCTGGACACTCCGGGGCCCCGCCCGCGCCCAGGCCGAGGCCACCGTGGCGAGCGCGATCGAGACCTTGGTCCGGCTCACCGACGAGGGCTGGGAGGCGATCCTCGACGAGCCGCCCGGTGGACCGGACCGGGCGCGCCTGGGCGCCGACGCGGTCGTGGAGCGAAGCGAGTCGTTCGATCCGTTCGCGGCGGTCGAGGCCGCCGCGGCCGGCTAGCCCATCGCCGTCCCGGCGGCCGCGCCGGAGCTGCCCCCAACCGACCCTGGGTCACCCGACCAGAGCCGCCCCCGACCGCCCCCGGGGTCGCCCGGTCCGCCCCGCGACCCGATCCGCCGGTCGAGCACCCCCGATCGGGCCGAGTTCCGGCGCCAGCACGCTACACTCGGCCGACGATGACCGCCGCCGAACGAGCTCTCAGCCAGCGACGCGAGGAGCGACTCGCGCGCCTCCAGCCCCTCCTCCACGAGCGGATTCTCGTCCTCGACGGCGCGATGGGCACGATGCTCCAGGCCCATCGCCTCGACGAGGCGGGCTTTCGTGGCGAGCGCTTCCGCGATCATCCGCGCGAGCTGCGCGGCTGCAACGACCTGCTCGCGATCACCCGGCCGGAGATCGTGGCCGCGATCCACGCCGCCTACCTCGAGGCCGGCGCCGACATCATCGAGACGAACACGTTCAACGCGACCCGGATCTCGATGGCCGACTACGGGCTCGAGCCGTACGCCCGGGAGATGAACCGGGCCGCCGCCCGGCTCGCCCGCCAGACCGCCGACACGTTCGAGGGCCGGGAACCGGGCCGGCCGCGCTACGTCGCCGGCTCGCTCGGCCCCACGAACCGGACCGCCTCGCTCTCGCCCGACGTCAACGACCCGGCCGCCCGGGCGGTCACCTTCGACGACCTCGTGCTGGCCTACGGCGAGGCGGTCGAGGGGCTGGTCGAGGGCGGGGCGGACCTGCTCCTGATCGAGACGATCTTCGACACCCTGAACGCGAAGGCCGCGATCTTCGCCATCGAGACCTACTTCGAGCGAGCCGGCATCCGGCTGCCGGTGATGATCTCGGGGACGATCACCGACGCCTCCGGGCGGACGCTCTCGGGCCAGACCGTCGAGGCCTTCTGGAACTCGGTCGCCCATGCCCGTCCCCTGAGCGTCGGGTTCAACTGCGCCCTCGGTGCCCGCCAGCTGCGCCCACACGTCCAGGAGCTGTCCCGGCTGGCCGACACGTTCGTCAGCGTCTACCCCAACGCGGGCCTGCCGAACCCGTTCGGCGAATACGACGAGCGACCAGCCGAGACCTCGGAGGTCCTCGGCGACCTGGCCCGGAGCGGCTACGTCAACCTCGTCGGGGGCTGTTGCGGGACGACCCCCGAGCACGTCCGCGAGATTGCCGCGGCGGTCCGCGGTGTCGCCCCCCGCCGGGTGCCCTCGATCGAGCCTCGGACCCGCCTGGCCGGGCTGGAGCCGCTGACGATCGGCCCCGACTCGCTGTTCATCAACATCGGCGAGCGGACGAACGTCACCGGCTCGCGCGCCTTCGCCCGGGCCGTGCTCGAGAGCCGCTGGGACGACGCCGTCGCGATCGCCCGCCGCCAGGTGGAGGCCGGCGCCCAGGCGATCGATGTCAACATGGACGAGGGGATGCTCGACGCCGAAGCGGCGATGACCCACTTCCTCAATCTGATCGCGGGTGAGCCCGAGATCGCCCGCGTCCCGGTCGTCGTCGACTCCTCGAAGTGGTCGGTGATCGAGGCCGGGCTGAAGTGCCTCCAGGGCCGGGGCGTCGTCAACTCGATCAGCCTCAAGGAGGGCGAGGCGGTCTTCCTCGAGCACGCCCGGCTCGCCCGCCGCTACGGCGCGGCGGTGATCGTGATGGCCTTCGACGAGCGCGGCCAGGCCGACACCGTCGAGCGCAAGCTGGAGATTTGCCGCCGAGCCCACCGGCTGCTGACGACGGAGGTCGGCTTCGCCCCCGAGGAGATCATCTTCGATCCGAACATCTTCGCCATCGCCACCGGGATCGAGGAGCATGCCGGGTACGCGGTCGCCTACATCGAGGCGGTCCGCCGGATCAAGGCCGAGCTGCCCGGGGTGCGCGTCTCGGGCGGGGTGAGCAACGTCTCGTTCTCCTTCCGCGGCAACGAGCCGGTGCGCGAGGCGATCCACTCGGTCTTCCTGTATCACGCGATCGCGGCCGGGATGGACATGGGGATCGTGAATCCCGGCCAGCTGGCGATCTACGACGAGATCGAGCCCGGCCTGCGCGAGCGGGTCGAGGATGTCGTCCTCGCCCGCCGGCCCGACGCGACCGAGCGCCTGCTCGAGGTCGCCGAGCAGCTCCGGGGGCGGGCGCAGGCCGGCGGGCCCGACCTGGCCTGGCGCGAGCGGCCGGTTCGTGAGCGGCTCGTCCACGCCCTCGTCGAGGGGATCGACGCATACATCGTCGAGGACACCGAGGAGGCCCGCCTCCAGGTCGCCCACCCGATCGAGGTGATCGAGGGGCCGCTCATGGAAGGGATGAACGTCGTGGGCGACCTGTTCGGGTCGGGTCGGATGTTCCTCCCCCAGGTCGTCAAGAGCGCCCGGGTCATGAAGCGGGCGGTCGCCCACCTGATCCCGTACCTGGAGGCCGAGCGGGTCCGTGACGCGGCCGAGTCGAGCCGGGACCGGGCGGCCGGCCACCCGAACGACGCCGCCGACCAACCCGACGGCGCCCCGGGCCGCTTCGAGGCCGCCTCCCTGATCCGCTCGAAGGGCCGGATCCTGCTGGCCACGGTCAAGGGCGACGTCCACGACATCGGCAAGAACATCGTCGGGGTCGTCCTCCAGTGCAACGACTACGAGGTGATCGACCTCGGGGTCATGGTTCCCTGGCAGACGATCGTCGAGACTGCCCGCGAGCGGCGGGTCGACATCGTCGGGCTCTCGGGGTTGATCACCCCCTCGCTCGAGGAGATGGCGATCACGGCCGCCGAGCTCGAGCGCGAAGGCTTCGATCTGCCGCTCCTGATCGGCGGCGCAACGACCTCCCGGGCCCACACCGCGGTCAAGATCGAGCCGCGCTACTCCGGGCCGACCGTTCACGTCCTCGACGCCTCGCGAGCCGTGGGGGTTGTCGGCTCGCTCCTGAATCCGGCCACCCGGCCCACGTTCGTCCAGACGATCCGCGACGAGTACGCGGCCCTGCGCCGTGATCGCGAGGGCCGCCGCGGCCGCGAGGAGCGCCGCTCGCTGGCCGAGGCGATGGCCAACCGGTTCCGGATCGACTGGTCGGCCACGGAGCCGCCGCGCCCGACCTTCATCGGCCTCCGGGCGTTCGACGACTACCCGCTCGAGGAGCTCGTCGAGCGGATCGACTGGACCCCGTTCTTCGCCACCTGGGAGCTCACGGGCCGGTTCCCGGCGATCCTCGACGACCCGCACCTGGGCGCCTCGGCGCGCAGCCTGTACGAGGACGCCCGGCGGATGCTCGACCAGATCGTGACCGGCCGGCTCCTGACCGCGCGGGGTGTCCTCGGCCTCTTCCCGGCCGAGGCGACCGAGGAGGACGAGATCGTCCTGTATCGGGATGCCGGTCGGACGGAGGTCGCGGCCCGGCTGCAGACGCTCCGTCAGCAGATGGCCAAAGGGGCGGGTCGCCCGAACGTCGCCCTGGCCGACTTCGTCGCTCCGGCCGGGTCCGGGGTCGAGGACCACCTGGGGGCGTTCGCGGTGACGGCCGGGATCGGGCTCGATCGGCTCGTCGCCGAGCACCAGGCGGCCCATGACGACTACGGTGCGATCATGGCCCGCGCCCTCGCCGACCGGCTCGCCGAGGCGTTCGCGGAACGGCTCCACGAGCGCGTCCGGCGCGAGTTCTGGGGCTACGCACCGGACGAAGCGCTCGACAACGAGGCCCTGATTCGCGAGGCATACCAGGGCATTCGGCCCGCCCCGGGTTACCCGGCCTGCCCGGACCACAGCCAGAAGCGGACCCTCCTCGACCTCCTCGAGGCGCAGGAGCGGGCCGGGATCGTGCTCACCGAATCGTTCGCCATGCTGCCGACCGCATCGGTCAGCGGGTTCTACTTCTGGCACCCGGAGGCGCACTACTTCGGGGTCGGGCGGATCGGGCGCGACCAGCTCGAGCGCTATGCCCGGCTGCGCGGCGTGGACCTCGCGACGGCGACGCGCTGGCTGGCCCCGAACCTGGACGACGTGCCATGAGCGGCGGCCCCACCGGCCGGGCGGGCGCCGGGCCGACCTTGCGGGCGCTGCTCGAGGACGGCCGGGTCCACGTCTTCGACGGGGCGATGGGCACGATGCTCTACGCCCGGGGCGTCTTCGTGAACGTCTGCTACGACGAGCTGAACGTCCGCCAGCCCGAGCTCGTCCGCCAGATCCACGGCGAGTACGTCGCGGCCGGAGCCGAGATCCTCGAGACGAACACGTTCGGGGCGAACCCGCTCAAGCTCGCCCGGTACGGCCTGGCCGGCGAGACCGAGCAGCTCAACGAGGCCGCCGTCCGAATCGCCCTCCAGGCCGCGGCCGGCCGAGCGGCGGTCGTCGGAGCGATCGGGCCGCTCGGGGTCCGGATCGAGCCGTTCGGCGAGCTCGGTCGCGACGAGGCCCGGGCGGCCTTCGGGCGTCAGGTCGACGGCCTGCTCGCGGGTGGCGTGAGCGGGTTCATCCTCGAGACGTTCGGTGACGTCGAGGAGCTGCGCGCCGCGTACGAGGCGGTCCGTAGCCGGAGCGACCTGCCGATCATCGCCCAGATGACGGTCGGCACCGACGGGCTGACCGCCTACGGCTCGGCGCCGGCGGTCTTCGGGCCGCAGCTCGAAGCGATGGGTGCCGACGTGATCGGGATCAACTGCTCGGTCGGGCCGGCCGGGACGCTCGAGGCGATCGAGCAGCTGGCCTCGGTCTCGGGCGCGGTTCTGTCCGCCCTGCCAAACGCCGGGCTGCCGCGCGAGATCGACGACCGCAAGATCTACATGGCCTCCCCGGAGTACGTGGGCAGCTATGCCCGCCGCCTGGTCGAGGCCGGGGCGCGCTTCGTCGGTGGTTGCTGCGGGACGACGCCCGAGCACATTGCGGAGATCGTGCGGTTCGTGCGCAGCGTCTCACCGCAGCGGGTGATCCAGTCGGTCGCCGTCCGCGACGAGCCCGAGGCGGTCGCCCCGGTGCCCCTGGCCGAGCGCTCTCGGCTTGGCGCCCGGCTGGCGGCCGGGGCGTTCGTGACCACCGTCGAGATCGTGCCCCCCAAGGGAATCGACCCGGGCCCGATGCTCGACCAGGTCCGGGCGCTCCAGGCCGCCGGCGTCGACGCGGTGAACATCCCCGACGGTCCACGAGCCCAGAGCCGGATGGGGGCACTCCTGGCCGGGCTGCTGATCGAGCGCGAGGTCGGGATCGAGACGGTCGTCCACTACGCCTGTCGTGACCGGAACCTGCTGGGCATGCTCTCCGACCTGCTCGGCGCGGCGGCCAGCGGGATCCGCAATCTCCTGATCATCACCGGCGATCCGCCCAAGATGGGCCCCTACCCGGAGGCGACCGGCGTCTTCGACATCGACTCGATCGGCCTGACCAACCTCGTCGCCCGGCTCAACCGCGGCCTCGATCCGGGCGGGAACCCGATCGGTGCCCCGACCCGGTTCGTGATCGGGGTTGGGGTGAACCCCGCCGCACCCGAGTTCGAGCGCGAGATGCGCCGGTTCGCCTGGAAGGTCGACGCGGGGGCCGAGTTCGCGATCACCCAGCCGGTCTTCGAGCTCGACCAGCTCGACCGCTTCCTCGAGCGGGCGCGGCCGTTCGGGATCCCGATCGTGGCCGGGATCTGGCCCCTCGTGTCGCTCCGCAACGCCGAGTTCCTGGCCAACGAGGTGCCCGGGATCACGGTCCCGGAGCCGGTCATCGAGCGGATGCGCCGGGCCTCCGAGCGGGGGCGCGAGACCGCCCTGGCCGAAGGGGTCGCGATCGCGCGCGAGATGCTCGAGGCGGTCCGGGGCCGGGTCGCCGGAGTCCAGGTGTCGGCGCCGCTCGGTCGCGTGCCAGTCGCCCTCGACGTGATCGGGCCGCGGTGAACGAGACCCGCCTCGGGTCGCGCCTCGGGTCGCGCCGGCCGTCGCGGCTGATCGTCGTGCTCGCCCTGGCCGGCGCCCTGGCCGGGACCCTCGCGGCAGGCGTCGGGGCGGACCCTCCGGCCGAGCTCAGCGCCGGCGTCCCGGAGGTGGCCGGCGCCGGGTTCGACCCGTTCGGCGGGCCGGGGGCCGTCGCCGCGGCGACGGGGGATCCGGTGCTCGTTGGGGCGGGCGACATCGCCACCTGCCGGGGCAGCGGCGACAGCGCCACGGCGGCCCTCCTGGCCTCGATCCGGGGCACGGTCTTCACGACCGGCGACAACGCCTACGACTCGGGCGGCGCCGCGGAGTACGCGCGCTGCTACGGCCCCACCTGGGGCGTCTTCCGCGCCCGGACCCGGCCCGCGCCCGGCAATCACGACTACGCCACGGCCGGGGCGGCGGTCTACTTCGGCTACTTCGGGGC
>JAKAHU010000332.1 GCA_021825385.1 Chloroflexota bacterium
AGCATGACCGTCATCTTGTACCAGGTTTCGTACATCTCCCGGCCGTAGATGCCGCGCAGGGTCAGCATCTTGAACACGACCTCGTTGATGTCGAGGGCGATCTCCTCGGTCGGGATGCCCAGGATCGCGATCCCGCCGCCGTGGGCCATGTTCGCGATCGCGGCCCGCAGGGCGACCGCGTTGCCCGACATCTCGAGCGCGACGTCGAAGCCCTCGACCATCCCGAGCTCGGCCTGGACGGCGTGCAGGTCGCGCTGGCCCGGGTCGACCACGACCGTCGCGCCCATCCGGGCGGCGAGCTCGCGCCGGAAGGGGTTCGGCTCGGAGACGACGACGAACCGGGCGCCCGCGTGGCGGACGACGGCCGTCGCCATCAACCCGATCGGGCCGGCGCCCGAGACGAGGACGTCCTCGCCCAGGACGGGGAAGGCGAGGGCGGTGTGGACGGCATTGCCGAACGGGTCGAAGATCGCGGCGACGTCCTCGTCGATCCCGGGCCAGTGGTGCCAGACGTTGGTCATCGGCAGCGCAACGTACTCGGCAAACGCGCCGTCTCGACCCACGCCCAGGCCGATCGTGCGGGCGCACAGGTGGCGCCGACCGGCCAGGCAGTGGCGGCAGCGGCCGCAGACGACGTGGCCCTCGCCGCTGACGAGATCGCCGGGGTGGAAGTCGACGACGTTCGAGCCGACCTCCACGACCTCGCCCACGAACTCGTGGCCGACGATCAGGGGCGGGACGATCGTCCGCTGGGCCCACGGGTCCCAGGATTCGATGTGCAGGTCGGTGCCGCAGATGCCCGTCTTGTGGACCCGGATCAGGACGTCGTTGATCCCGATCTGCGGCTCGGGCACGGTCTGGAGTGCCAGGCCGGGTTCTGGTGCGGTCTTCACGAGCGCGAGCATGTGCGCCTCCAGTGCGCGGGTCGGTGCCTCCAGTGCGCGGGTCGGTGCCTCCAGTGCGCGATCAGTCCGGGCCGGCCGGTCAGCCGCCGACGATCGGATTGTCCACCGAACCGATCCCATCGATCTGGCAGCGGACGCGATCGCCCGGCTCGAGGAAGACCGGCGGGTCGCGGAAGACCCCGACCCCTGAGGGGGTGCCGGTCGAGATGACGTCGCCCGGCTCGAGGGTGATGACCGCGCTCACGAACTCGATCAGGGCCGGGATGTCGAAGATCATGTCGGCGGTCGTGCCGTCCTGCATCAGGACCGGCTGACCGGCCTGCGGGCCGGTGGCGGGCGTTCGCCAGGACCGGATCCGGAGGGCCTGCCGGTTCGGGACCTCGTCGCTCGTGACGAGCATCGGGCTCATCGGGCAGAACGTGTCCGAGCCCTTGGCCCGCAGCCACTGCCCGTCGCCGTGCTCGCCGGGCGCCAGGGCGGCCCGGTTGCCCTGCCAGTCGCGGGCCGTGACGTCGTTCAGGACGACGTAACCCGCGACGTGGGCCATCGCCCCGGCGGCAGAGACGCGCCGGGCCGTCCGTCCGATCACGACGCCCAGCTCGGCCTCCAGGTCGAGGGCGCGGGTGCCGCCCGGACGGATCACCGGCTCACCATCGGCGACGACGGTGTTCGCGAACTTCGCGAACAGGAGCGGGCGAGTCGGGGGCTCGATGTGCTGCTCCTCGACGTGGTCGCGGTAGTTCAGGCCGATGCACACGATCTTGCCCGGCCTGGGGATGGCCGGGGCCGGGCGCAGGGCCGCCAGGGGCTCGCCCGGTTCGCCCGCGGCGGTCGCGTGTTCGAGGGCGGTCCGCACGCCCTCGAGGTCGGGGTCCGCCTCGAGCAGGCCGCCCAGGTCGAGGAAGCGCAGCTCCTCCTCCAGGCCGCCCGCCTCGACGAGGCGGGCGACGGAGACGACTCGGTCACCAACCACGACCCCGGCCGTCGCCAGATCGAGCTCGTCGCGGAAGCTGAACAGGCGCATCGGACCTCCTCCGGTCTCAGGACGGCGAGGGCGAGGGACTGGCCGCGGGCGCGGGACTGGCCGCGGGTGACGGTGGGGCGCACTGGGGCTCGGGCGCCCCTCGCTCGCCCTCCGTTCGGTAGAAGTCGAGGATCTTCGCCGTGTCGAGCGTGTCGAGGAGCAGAACGCGCCCCCACACGAGCGCGGCGAACGGAGTGCTCATCTGGTCGAACCGGGCGACGACCGGCGCGGTCGTCCCCGGCGGCAGGTTGCAGACCGGGCTGGGCGGGAACTCGGCCACGAACTGGCGGAGCTGCTCCTGGGTGGCGTCGTCGCAGGTGCCGTCCGGGCAGCGGTAGAGGACGACGAAGCCGCCGTGCTCGAGGTTGTGGATCCAGCCCTGCGGGAGGGCCGTGTCGTCCTTGCCGTAGAAGCGGTTCGGGATCGGGCCGTCCGGGTCGCCGTAGTGCGGACCGCTCGCCGGCGGACAGCTCGTGTAGCGGGCCGAGGCACCGGCGTCGATGTGGCGCCGGCCCTGGTCTTCCTGGACCTGACCGAGGGGAGCGGGCGAGCCGCCGGGGCCCGGGGTGGCCGACGGCGCGGGGGTGAGCAGCGACCCGCAGGCATAGGCCGGCTGGGTCGCCCCGAAGAAGAGGACGGCGCCGATCAGGACGAGGGCCGCGACCGCGGCCCCGCCGAGCAGGAGGCCACGCCGCTCGAGGAGCGAGCGTTCACGGCCGATCGAGGAACGGGAGGTCTCGCGCCGGCCGGCCCGGCGGGAACCGCCACCGGGCGCGGCGCTCGGACGGCCGCGGCCGTCGGTCGGGTGGCCGGGCTCTTCGGTCGGACGGCCGCGGTTGGCCTGGGAGGCGGCTGGCTTGCGCGATCGGTCGGTCACCTGGTCTCCTCCGCGGGGGCGGGCTTGGGGTTGGCACTGGGGTGGGGGTCGAAGCTGGGGCCGGAGCTGGCGCTGGGATGGCGATCGGCGCTGGCCACCCCGGTCGAGCCCGGCACCGTGGCGGGGCTCGTCTCGCGGGCGGCGTGATCGATGCGTTCCCCACAGCGTACCGTCCGCGGCCGGATCCGTCCGCCCACGCCTCGTTCAGCGGGGCGCACCCGACCCGGTCTTGGCGGTCCTTGTGCTGGTTTCGCCGGGCTCATGTTCACGGCTCGTTCAGATAGTCGCGCACGGCGGGCCTGGTCAGCCCACCGAACAGGGCGATCGCCACGCCGACCATGACGACCGCTGCCGGC